>JAFGVJ010000225.1 GCA_016938055.1 Prolixibacteraceae bacterium | reverse complement strand
GGTCCACAGGGAGAGTTCATTTTTCAGGCGCCGAGCCATGAGGAAAGCATACAAATGGTAGACATCGACCTGGAACGTTCGGAAGAGGTGCGCCGCATTTGGCCCTTCCTGCGTGATCGACGCATAGAGACCTACCACGACCTGAGCAAACGCTTCAGGGATTAAAAAAAAAATCGGTTGCCATTAAAAACGACAACCGATTTTTTATATCAGCTAACTGAATCCTACTTGACGTATTCAGCATTCATTAAAAAGTCGTAGCTCATTTTCACACTCTCCAGGGGGGTGTAGTTGTAACGCTCCACCTCCACAATGATGTGTTTCATGCCCGATACTTCAGCATTTTCAAACAGGGTTTTGAAATCCATTTTACCGCTTTCACCCAGTTCCTTTTCATCCTTCACATGCCATAAAATGAAACGTCCGGGATACTGTTTGAAATAATCAACGGCCGATTTTCCTCCCACCATGATCCAGTACAAATCAAGCTGGAAAAACACTTTTTCGGGATCGGTATTCTGCAACATGTAGTCGTAACGTACCACCCCGTCCACCTCGGTGAATTCCTTATCGTGGTTGTGATAGCCGAATTTGATGCCTTTGGCATTGCACTTTTCACCCACCGCGTTGAAGTAATCACAATAACGCTGAAGATCTTCCAGTGAGCCATAACCATACTGATCCATGAAAGGCTGAACAATGAACTGCACTCCTGCAACAGCATGGGCATCGATGCACTGATCCCACCAGGCCATTACTTCTTCGTAATTGCTGGAATCGGGAACTGGCCGACCGGTGTGAGATGCCAGGAATTCCAAACCGTTATCGTTGCATAACTTTTTGAATTCCAGGGGATCCATGCCGTAGAATTTTCCGTCGCCGTAACCGGCAGCTTCCACAAAGGTGTAGCCCATTTCACCTACTTTCACAACAGTAGCTACAGCATCGGTTTTCATGTCGTCGCGCAGTGAATACAACTGCAAGCCTATTTCTTTCTTAACAGGCTGATTGCAGGCTGTAAACGACAGGCTGATGAAAGCCAGAAAAAGGATGATAAATGCTTGATTGATTCTCATAATTCCTTGATTTTGATGTTACGGAACCAAACATCGTCGCCATGATCCTGGAGACCGATGTAGCCTTCTTCGGCGGTGTTGATGAAGTTGGGCCACTCGGCAAATTTGCTGTTGGCGCACATGGCTTTCCAGTCGTCGGTCCAAAGGTGGTATTCTACCACATTTTCACCATTCTGATTATGAATCACGGTGCCTTTGTATACGGTAATGACCACTTTATTCCACTCTCCTGCAGGCTTTGAATTTTGCGGAGTTGCAGGAATAAGATCGTACAAGGATCCGGCCTGACGATTTCCGTCCTTGCCCAATTTGGCATCGGGATGACGTTCGTTGTCGAGGATTTGCATTTCGGGCGATGATTTGTAAATCGGATCGCCGGGGACAGAGTCGTTGCCGCACACTTCCTGGGCCAGGTAAAAAATACCGCTGTTGCCACCTTCCGAAACTTTCCATTCGAGGGTCAGTTCAAAGTTGCGGTACTTATTTTTGGTAATGATGTCACCACCATCGGAAGCACCTGCTTCACCTTTGCCGGAGCCTTTAATGTGGATGGCCCCTTCTTCAACCACCCAGGCCGAAGGGACATCCTCGCGGCAATATCCACGGAAATGCTCCATCGATTCGCCATCGAACAAAAGCTGATAGCCTTCTTCTTTTTCTTTTTTGGAAAGCTGGTTTGGGCCAACCTGCTCGGCGCAGGAAGAAAAGACCACTGCCGCAATCATCATCATCACAAACAATACATTTTTCATTTCAATATTTTTTAAAGGTTAGTAGAAATTACATGGGCATATCAGGCAAATTCCATCCATCGCGATAGGTATGCTTTATCAGCTCGGCTGCAAAAGCCTGGGCATTTACCGGATCGGTCCAGTCTTTGTTGAAAGTCGGGTGTCCGTCGTGGATTTTGAATCCATCCCTGATCACGGTACGAATGGTTTCGTTATCGCCAATGTTGGTGAAACGCATGTTGGCGCCATCCCACTCCAGTTCCTTGTTGAGACTTTGCAGACGGACAGCCAGTACACCCATTACCACCATTTCGTTGAAAGGTCCGGCTTCTTCGAAGTTCGAAGCGGTTTCAATCCGGTTTTCAGGACTTTCCTTGCAAGCACGTACCCAATCCATTTCGTGGCTGGTTGTGACTTTACGGCCTACCAGTTCTCCCTCGGGTTTTTCAATGGAACCATCGGGACGGAGGATCCATGGATTAACACCGTAGCAACCACAAATGAGTTTGCCTTTGGTACCGTGGAAGATCACACCACCACCGGCATCGTTCATATTTTTACCAGCAGGCCATTTGTCCGGATAATCGGGTTTCAAGCCCCCATCGTACCAGGTTACTTCCACCTCGGGCAGTTTGATTTTCACCTGCGCATCGGTGGTTTGCCTTGCGGGGAAAGTGATGCGTACTTTCTCAGCTGTGGGACACGAATCAGTCAGCAGCAAGGTTGAACTGCCTTGAGCTTTGATGGGATATTTCAGTTTCAGCCCTACAAACACAGGATGCAGGATATGGCAAGCCATGTCGCCCAAAGCGCCGGTGCCAAAATCCCACCAGCCTCTGAAGTTCCAGGGGGTATAAATGGCATTGTAAGGACGCATGGGTGCCGGTCCGATAAAGCTGTCCCAATCCATGGTGGATGGAATGGCTTCTTCAACTTCAGGACGTGCCAATCCTTGTGGCCAGATAGGACGGTCGGTAAAGGCTTCCACCTTGCTGACCTCTCCGATTTCGCCATTCCACAGCCAGGTGCAGGTTTGACGAACACCATCGCCCGAACTTCCCTGGTTACCCATTTGAGTGGCTACCTTGTGTTTCCGGGCCAGGTTGGTCAACAGGCGCGATTCGTAAACTGTATGTGTCAGTGGCTTTTGAACGTACACATGCATTCCCAGTGAAATAGCAGTAGCTGCAATGATGGCATGGGTATGGTCGGCAGTGGCCACAATCACGGCATCGATGCTGTTGGCCATTTCGTCGAACATGCGGCGCCAGTCTTTGTATGCTTTCGCTGTTGGATTGGCATCGAATACATGCTTGGCATAAGCCCAGTCCACATCACACAGGGCTACAATGTTTTCGGTAGGCGCCACAGCTTTCAGGTTGGCATTCCCCATCCCGCCAATGCCCACAACGGCAATGTTCATGCGATCGCTGGCAGCAGGGCGGCCCATACGACCCAAAACTGATCCCGGGATGAGCGTGAAGCCGGCTGCAGCCATGGCTGTGCTTCCCAGAAATTTTCTTCGGCTAATGCCTGAATTCGAATTATTTTCCATTTTTCAGTAGTTAGATTTATGTGTTAAATGAATGTTTGTTAGGCTCGTTGAATTTACTACACAATTTTTTCATTTTCAGCATCCCAGAAAACTTTTCTGTTTTCGCGGTAGGCAATGGTGGCCATGTGCGCAGTAATCGCTTCCTGGAATCCCTGGTCGATGTCGCAACTGGGTTGTTTGCCCTGACGGATGCATTCCAACCATTCTTTGATGTGCAAATGGGTGGTATCGAAGCGCTTTCCCTGAATGTAGGTATAAAGCAAACCCCTTTTGGCAAAATACTGTTCGGTGGCCGAAGTCACCGCATCGACCTGCGACTGACCGGGGATGTAGGATATCATGGGTTTCTCTGGATCGAGAATGCCGGCCTCCAACTGCTCCTTGTAACGGGTGGAACGGCGGTCGGGGTATACCGTGAGCACATTTTCCATTTCCATAGCAGCATCGTGCCCCATCATTACTTTTCCCCTGAAATACTCACTCGAAAGCGAAGCACTGTACATGAAGGTCAGGTCACGTTCGGGATATTCGAATACAGCCTGGAACACATCGGGAACTTCACGGCCATCCTTATAAAAATACACCCCCCCCGAAGCTACTGCCGAGTGAGGAATCCCCAGTTTCAACACCTGGTTGATAGCATCGTACTCGTGGGTAAGCAAATCGCCTCCAAGTCCAGTTCCGTAATCCCACCAGCAACGCCAGCGGAAGAATCGTTCCAGGCTGAAAGGATGCGGATTGGTGGGTTCAATGAACTGGGCCCAGTCAATGGTGGAAGGATTGCCTTCGGGATGGATATCGTACACCCAGGCTCCGTTGGGGTCGTTGCGGTTGGTACAAACTTCGATGAGTGAAATTTTGCCCAGCACATTTTTTTCGATGATTTCGCGGGCTTTGTTGTAACTATCGGTTTGACGACCCTGATGTCCCAACTGCATGATGACTCCGGTTTCCTTGATGGCCTTGCGCAGGGCAAAAGCTTCATCGACCGTACGCGTCAGACCTTTTTCTACATAAATGTGTTTGCCGGCATGCGCGGCATCGATGGCCATTTGCGCGTGCCAGTGATCGGGTGTGGCAATGATCACGGCATCAATATCGTCGGCTTGAAGCAAATCGGTATAGCGTCGGTAACGTTTGGCAGTAGGATTCATTTTACCATTGGTTCCTTCACGGTTGACGTTGGCCGCGGCACGCATGGCATCATCGGCAAACACGTCGAAAAGGTCGCAAACCCCATTGATGGTGATGTTCAGGTGTTCCTGTTCAAGAAAATCCTGGTAACGCCGGTCGTTGGAATTTTGTTGGGCACCTTTCTTCCATTCATCAATCAGTTCGGGTTTGGCAAAACCAGCTGCTTGCATGAGTTGTCTGCCCCTGATTCCATAACCAATAATCCCCAGTCGTAGCGTTTTACCATCAGCAGCGATGGGTTGAAAAGTGCTTTCAGCACTAAAATCGAGCCCCAGCTCGTTGGTGATGGAATGTTTTTTCAAGCGTTCGGCATTCCATTTTTTGTACATTCCGTATCCAAAAGCCCCCAATACCGGCAAAGTAGCAAAACCTTTGAGTGCATCGCGCCGGTTGATTTTATTGGATTGTTTCTTTTCTTCAGCCATCACAATCAATTTTTCTTTTTAAACAACAGACGATCCAAACCAATGATGTGCCCGGTGGGAAACAACAGCAGGATCAACAATAAAAACACAAAAATCAGGTTTTTTCCCACCCACATGGCTGTTTCACTGCTTGGCAGCATGTAATTGGCCTCAATGAGTGAAGGGTGCGACAAGCAGTACAAACTGATGAGTACGACGCCGCTGATGGTGGCTACCCTGGTGAGTAGTCCCAGGATCAGTCCCAAACCAATGGCCACCAAACCCCATTCATTCAAAAAATCGACGACTGAAACCAGGCCGGGATTGGAAGCCATGGCTTTAAAAATGCCGGCAAACCATCCCTGCGAATCATTTAAATAGGCAAACGACGACCAATTGGGGTTCATCACCTTCACCATGCCTTCGTACAAACAATACCAGCCCATTAATACACGGGCGATCACCAGTACAAGCAGCTGCCTGTTCGATAAATTGTTCTCTTTCACAAGTATTTGTTCATTTAAAGTGTTAAACTAAAGTTGTATTGTACTTCATCAATCATTCAATAAAAGGGCAACCATTGCTTGATTTCACTGCTGCGGTAAGCTGTTTCAATGACTTTGATAACCTGGATGGCTTCCGATGGCTGCACTTTTAAGTCAGTATTTCGGGTAATGGCTTCATATACATTATCGAAGTAGTCCATGTAATTGCCCGGGATGGTGGGAAGTGCTTCACGAATGGTTTTGCCCTCCTCTTCAATGTTCAAAATACCAAATTTTTCAGGCGGATCGGCACCCAGCGACTGAAAAGGTTTTTGTCCGGCACGCAGTCTTTCTTCCTGCATATCCAAACCATATTTCACGAAAGAGCCTTTACGGCCGTGCAACACAAAACGCGGACCGCCTTCCTTCACAAAAACACCGGCTTTCAAAATGACTTTCATTTTCCGGTAATATAATTGAAGATCAAAATAATCAATCACTTTACCGTGCTTCCGCTGGATTCTTAAATCGGCATAAATCCCTTCAGGTTTTCCAAACAAGGTCAAAGCCTGATCGATAAGGTGAGGTCCCAGATCAAACAATACGCCACTCCCGGGAGCCGGCAAGTTTTTCCACTCCACACGGTCGTGCAGGGGTCTGAAACGATCGAAATGGGATTCGAATTCAATGATCTCGCCCAAGCTATTTTCTCTGATGAGTGATTGCACCGTCAAAAAATCACCATCCCAGCGCCGGTTGTGGAAAGGGGCCAGCACTTTGCCGCATTGCTGGGCTATCTCGACCAATAGTTGGGCTTCATCAGAAGTACAGGTAAAAGGCTTTTCTACAATGACGTGTTTCCCGGCCTGCAAAGCCCTGCGGGCATAGTCGAAATGAGTGGGATTGGGTGAAGCGACTACCACCAGATCAATGTCAGGATTCTTCAGCAATTCATCAATATGATCAACAGCCCGAACATCGGGATATTCCTGAAGCAACACATCTTTTTGAGTGCTTTGCACGGCAACGATACGGTAATGTGGACTTACCTCAAAATAGGGAGAAAAAAAATACCGCCCCGAAAGTCCGAATCCTACAATTCCTACATTGATCACCTGAGTCATTCCTGATTTTTTTGAGTGCGTTAAGTTACCATTTTGATTATAGTTTACCAACCCAATTTTTATCAATAGATTTCAATTTAGGTTCAATATTTTCATCCGTTGAATAATAGGTGCATTTGAATTCCATCTTCATTTTTCAAGTCCGAAATGAAGAAAAATCAAAATAACATT
>JAFGVJ010000224.1 GCA_016938055.1 Prolixibacteraceae bacterium | reverse complement strand
GCGTTGCTGTACAATGTGTACTTCGAATGCAGGATTGATTTCCGGGAAATCTTCACGGATGTGTCCTCCCCGGCTTTCTTCCCTGATCAGGGCCGAACGGGCAATGAGGAAACCAATGTCGGCAATGTTGTTGATTTTGGCATAATTGTATTCGTCCTTCCGGTTTCTGAATTCATCGTGTATTTCCTTCAGCCTGGTCACTGCTTTTCGGAGCTCGTGACCATTCCGAACCAGGCAAACATGGTTCGACATGATGTCAGAAATTTCATTCTTGTATTTCAGAAAGGTTTCAACATGCTCTTTTTTGTATACAATGGGATGCTGCTCAAAGTTGAGTTTCTCTGAGCCGATGGTTTCCAGGGCATGGTAAACAGCCCTGCGGGCGAACACCAGGCATTCCAGCAGGGAGTTGCTGGCCAGTCGGTTGGCGCCCATTACGCCGGTTGATGCAACTTCGCCGCAGGCCCAAAGCCCTTTGATGTTGGTTTCGCCATGTAAACCGGTTTGGATACCACCTACCATGTAGTGTGCAGCTGGAGCAATGGGGATCAGGTCTTTGGTAATGTCGATTCCTTTTGTCAGAATTTCTTCATAAATGACCGAGAAACGGCCTTTGATATATTCCGGATCGAGGTGGCGCATAGACAGGTGCACGTTGGTGACCTCATCCTTTTTCATTTGGTTGTAAATGGCGCTGGCTACGGTATCGCGGGGGGCCAGTTCGGCCAGAGGATGCAGGGCCTGCATAAAACGCTTACCGTTCTTGTCGAAGAGGTAAGCACCTTCGCCACGGATGGCTTCTGATAGCAGAAATGCATCCTGACCAGGGATCATCAGTGCGGTGGGATGAAACTGGATGAATTCCATATCGACCAGTCGTGCCCCGATGTTCCAGGCAAGGGCTATGCCATCGCCGGTAGCCGTGTAAGGGTTTGTGCTGCGCTGGTACAAGCGGGAAAGCCCACCGGTGGATATGATAAAAACGTTGCTTTTGAAATAAAGGGTCGACATGTCGTCAAAGCAGATGGCTTTCAGTCCCCTGCATTGTTTGTCTTCCACAATCATTTCAACAGCTTTGGTATGTTCGTAAGCCGTAACATTGGGCAGCTGTTTCACTTTATCGACCATGAAACGGGTGAGGTCCCTCCCGGTGGAAGCACCGCTGGAGTGCAATATTCGTCGTTTGGAATGACCACCTTCGAGTCCAAGCACGAAGGCACCGTTTTCACGGTCGAAATGCATGCCCATTTCAATAAGTTCGAGGACCCTGTCGCGCCCTTCGTTCACCAGGATCTCTACTGAATCACGATCGCAAAGCCCCCTGCCGGCAATGAGGGTGTCGTTGATGTGATCATCGGGAGTATCTTCACTGTCAATGACCGCGGCAATTCCCCCTTGGGCATAGTATGAATTGCTAACATCGAGGTTGGCCTTGGTGATGATGGCAACATTGCCAAAACGTGATGCGTAATACGCTGCCGTTAACCCGGCCAAACCACTCCCTACAATCACAAAATCGTGTTCGAGATATCTCATTGCTTGATTTAAATTCGTGCAAAATTATAAATATTCATCCAAACTCAAGCAGCTTACCACGATTCATTGGAATTCCCGGAATTCTGCCTTTCAAGTTCAGCTAAAAGTTGGTCCTTTTGATCATCACTCAGGTGTAAAGCAAAGCAACGAAATAAAGCTTTTTATGGCATTCATCTTCTAATGAATATCATGATTTAGCAAGATTAGCTGGTTTCCACTGAAAATAATAAACCTTGCCTGTACATGATCGCTTTGTGTCAGAAATTGACATCGAAACGGGCTCTGAACCCAAGGGCATTGGCTCCGGGGTTTTGCAAATGGTTTACTCTCCAAACAAGGTCGAAACGGAAGTACTGAAAGAAATTTTCGATACCGGCACTGAGCTCAAGGTAAGGAACACGTGCATCATAAACTTCACGAGGGAAATCAAGCACTTCCCGATGACTGCTTGATAAATGGCTCCAGTACAGTTTTGAACTGAAAACTTCACGTATCCCGAGTCGTTTTAAAACAGGAATGCGGTTCAGAATTAGTCCGTTCAGATGGTATTGTGCCATGGCACTGGCAAAACGATCGGCTACAAATTCCATTTCCCCCATCATGTTAAAGGAATAAAGCGCACTACCCAGGCTTTGGTTGGTGCGGACAATGTCGAGCAGCGCAAAAGGTACTTGTCCTAAGGTAGCACCTGCTTCCACAACATATTCAAATTTGGTTTGCCCGAAATTGACATCGTGATTCACAACTGCCCGAAGTGTCAGGTATGGATGTTGCTGTTCGTTCAACTGATATTGGCCGGCAGTCAGCCGAAGATTGATAATGGGATAGCGGGTGGTCATGTAATACCTTCGGCAATAATTGTCGGTATAATTTTCGCGCCACGAAAGCCTTAGCCCAAGCAATAGTTCATTTGTGGTAAAAAAATCGATGGCCTCTCCCTGTTGAACAAAGGGCATGTAAATGCCGGAATGGATTTTTCTGTGCTGCAGACTTGAAAAGGTGTTGATGCCCTTTTTCCATTCATGTTCATAAGCCAATTCGTAGCGGATTTCGCGGGAAATTTTGTCGAGTGGTGAATTGGTGAATATGGCTGCAATAACATTGTCTTCACCGGAAACCATCATGTTTTCCTTGATCAGAAATATGCTGCGGTTGTCACCTATTCTGGAGAGGTCATTGCGGTATTCCAGCGTGATCAGTCGACGGTTTTCGGCTTTGAATTTGTGCTTAAAGCCCCATCCATATTTCCATTCTTCATCGCGGGTCCCGTAGCCGATATGACCATAAATCATTGAATTTTTGGTGAGTGCAGCACTGGTTCTACCGGAAAAGGTGTAACGGTAACCTTCCACTTTGTTGTTTTTTACCAATTCAAGAAAAGGACCCAGATCGAACAATTCTCCTGGGATATAGCCAGTGATGAACATTTTGGACAAGGCATCGGCCGAACGTATTTTCCAGGTGTTGTTGAGTGAATCGATGGTGGCTATGGCATCCAGGTCTTTTTCATTCAAACTTTCGGGCCTCACATTCTGAAGCAAAGGTTGACGATTTCGCGAAGGGATCGCTTCGGGTTTTGTCAGTAGCCATATTTTTTCTTCGTCGCCGGGTTGAATCACTGGGAAATTAAGGTGCACATTGTTGTAAAGCGTTCTTTTATGGATGGCAGCATTGAAGTTCAAATCGATCAACGAAGGATCTTTCATCACCTTTAATTCAGCATTTGTTTCATGTACCTGATAAAAAGTAAGGCTATCGTTCACCGGGGCAAATCGTTGAAAGACATGCAGCTTGTTAACATAGTTCAGGTTGGCGTTTTGTGGAATGTGCAGCGATACTTCACTCAAGGCCCATTCATCGTCAATCACCCTGATATAGCCGTGAAAAGCGAGATCTCTTTCGTTTCGGGGTTTGACTTCAATGAGGTATTCTTTCCCGAATTCAGATTGTACACTGTCCTTTAAATAGAATTT
>JAFGVJ010000223.1 GCA_016938055.1 Prolixibacteraceae bacterium | reverse complement strand
TTTCTTTTGGATTTCTGTTTGCATCAGCGCATCATATTGTGCCATTAAAAAACGAAGCAATTGATTTTCAACGTTGAATCGTTCCGTTCCAATTTGCCTGACGGGCAATATTTTGGGTGAAGTCCCGGTCAGAAACACGGCATCGAACATGCCTAATTCAGTCAATGCTACACATTGAAAAAGAACTGGAATGTCAGCTGTCCGGGCTATTTGTAGTACCTTCAAAAGGGTTATTCCGTTGAGAACTTTGTCGAGTGGCGCGGTATAAAGTGTTCTGTTTTTAATACCGAAGAAATTGGAACGGCTTCCTTCACGAATGTGCTGTTGATGATCGACCAGCAAAACCTCGTATACACCGGTCTCAGCCAACACACGGTTAGCGCTTTCTCGTGCTGAAGTATTGGCAACTTTCGCTTCGGGGTTTTCACGTTCAGCATCCATAAGACCAACAATCACACCGTTTTGATAATCCCATTCAGATGGGTAAGCATGTGGTATAAAACTAGCCCAAAACTCAGCCTGCCCTTTTGAAAAAGAAACTTTCAGCATGATGTTGCCTTCATGCTTGTGATTCATATGTGCCAATTCTGTCAATTGCTGCAATAGTGTTTGGGGGTCAAAATCGAATGCTTGCCCAACCAATTCAAGCGATTTCCGCAAACGGCTTAAATGATCGTTGAGAAAAAGAGGGACGCCATCGATCAAACGAAGCACTTCATAAACAGTTAAATTCGCCTGATCTGACTTATTTTCAGGACAAAAGCTTACAAATTTATGATTGTGTAAAACAAATTCCATTGACCTTCAACTTTAATAATAATTAAATTTAACCAGAATAGTAAAAGTTGGTATCCCTAAATGGCTATCAATCCATTTCATTTTTTATATTGCATAAAAAAACCTTAACCATGAGCATCAAATACATTACCCACAAAGGAAAGCAAATTCTTTACATTGATTACACAAATTGTAAAACTGTTGAAGATACCCTAAAAGTTTTAGAAATGGTAAAAAACGAATACGGAAGAACAACCGGCCAGCTCCTGACGCTCAACAATTTTACCGGAGCTTTTGGCAGTACAGAATACATGAAAAAAGCCAATCAGTATGCCAAAGACATTTTCAATGCACGTACTTCAAAAAATGCAGCATTGGGCGTAACAGGTATCAAGAAAATTTTACTGCATGGTCACAATACCATTGCAAAAGATAAGATTATGCCTTTCGACAACATGGAAGAAGCATTGGATTATTTGGTGAAATAAGCAGTGATTGCACTCAAATTCAGTCATATAAAAAGGGAATCAATTGATTCCCTTTTTTTGAGCCGAATGTCAGATTCGAACTGACGACCCCGAGATTACAAATCACGTGCTCTGGCCAACTGAGCTAATTCGGCAAGTGGGTAAGCGATCTGTGTCGCACCGCTACAACCGCCTATCCTTGCTGTCTTCCGACCCTGGGGAGTTTCAGCAGGAGCTGGTCGCACAGGACTTACCCGGCGACAAAAGTAGAAAAATTTGTTATTCCACCAAAAAAAAATGAAAGGACAAAAAAAAATCCCTTGCAGCCTTATGTTCACCATTCTTTGAACTCATTGATTGAAATAATTGGGTATATTTGCCCTAAATAATCTAAAAAACTGATTCAAATGGAAACCAGCAAAAGCCTGTTTTGGAACAAAGCCATGTTTTGGGGGTTTATCACTGCGTTAGCCTCAATGCTGGCAACGACAGTTTTCTATTCAACCGATCAATTTTTTGCGAAACCCAGAACTTGGGTCGAGATTGGTATCATCGCTGCGGGAATTGTTATTTGCGGCATTCTGTACCGGCAATCATTGTCAGAAAAAGAAAGCTTTACTTATCCAAGGGCCCTTGGGCTGGGAATGGCAACCGTTCTTTTTTCCTCATTGATTTTGGGCGTATTTTACTTCGTCCTTTACAAATTCATCGATCCGGAACTGATCACCGAAATGTTGGCGCAAAGTGAAGAAGTATTGCTCAATTCCGGATTAAGCGAAGACATGGTTGAACAACAAATCGAAATGTCTTCAAAATTCATGAATCCGGCCATTATGTCGGTTTCAACCATTTTTTCTTACCTGTTTTACGGCTTCATTATTTCACTCATTACCAGCATTTTTCTGAAAAAGAAACAACAGGATGGTTTTTCTGAAGCCATGAGTGAACTGGATGAAGAATAACGAAGCACCACCATGGATTTATCAATTGTTATCCCCTTATACAATGAAGAAGAATCGATCCCTGAATTGACTTCATGGATCGATCAGGTTATGAAAGGCAACGGTTTTTCCTATGAACTGCTTTACATCGACGATGGAAGCAAAGATCGATCATGGGAGGTCATCAAACAATTGTCTGTCAAATACGAACACATCAAAGCCATCCGCTTTCAACGCAATTACGGTAAATCAGCTGCGCTTCATGTGGGTTTTCAAAAAGCATGTGGTGATTATGTTGTGACCATGGATGCCGATTTACAGGACAACCCCGAAGAAGTTCCGGAAATGATCCGCATGATCCGCGAAGAAGGATACGACCTGGTTTCGGGCTGGAAAAAAGTGCGGCACGATCCTGTTTTGTCGAAAAACCTGCCCAGTAAATTTTATAACTGGACTGTACGCCGAATGACCAGTATCAAACTCCATGACATGAACTGCGGCTTGAAGGCCTACCGTAAGCAGGTGATTAAAAGTATTGAAGTGTATGGCGACATGCACCGCTTTATTCCTGTACTCGCTAAATGGGCCGGGTTTAAAAAGATTGGTGAAAAAGTAGTGAAACACCAGGAACGCAAATACGGGGTCACCAAATTTGGACTGGAACGTTTTATCCGTGGTCCGCTCGACCTGATCTCCGTAATTTTCATCACCAAGTTTGGAAAGCGCCCCATGCACTTTTTTGGCATTTTTGGCACGCTGATGTTTGTGGTTGGTTTGGCTGCGACCCTTTGGGTAGGTATTCAAAAATTGCTGGCTTTGAAACACGGAATTCACGCTCCCTTGATTACCAGCAACCCCTATTTTTATATTGCCCTCACCTCCATGATTTTGGGCTCACAGTTTTTCCTGGCTGGCTTTATTGCCGATTTGGTCACCCGAAATTCAGCTGACCGGAATAAATACATGATTGACGAAATTTTAAATGACTGATGATTTAACCTCCTGATAAACGAAACGTGCTGATCGAAAATATCAGCACGTTTCGTTTCCTGCTATGACTTCGTAAATCGATTCTTTTCTCAAATATTTCTGCGCCAGTTCACGCAAACGTTCTGCATTTATGTGAGTGATGGTATTAGCCAAATCGCGGTAATGATCATAGCCAAGTCCAACTTCAATAAGGTTCCGTAAACTGGCCGACATGGCAAAAACCCCGTCGAAACTGCGCAACAATTCGCCCATCATGTAATTCTTCACTACCTGTAATTCTTCTTCGGGCACCAAATCGTTGCACAAATGATCCAGTTCGGCATAAATTTCATGCAGGGCTGCCCGGGTCACATCATTGCCCACTTCGGTTGAAATGGTAAAATAGGCAGCTTTGGGCATGCTATAAATTGCAGAACCGATGCCATAGGTATAGCCTTTATCTTCGCGGATATTCGTCATCAGCCTCGATCCAAAATAACCTCCCAACACCGTCGAAAGCACATTCAAACCATGAAAATCGGGATGTTCACGGTTTGGTACGATCATTCCCATGCGAATGGCCGATTGAAGACCATCTTTCTTCTCAACAAAGAAATTTCTTTCAGTTGAAGGATTGAGGTGATGCTGAAAACTCAGCTTTTTTCTATTAACAGGCCATGCCGAAGCACCAAAATATTGTTCAAGGGCTGCAACCACGGTTCCGTTATATTTGCCGGCCAGCAAAACCATGCAGTTCGAAGGATGATAAAAAGATTGATAAAAGGTTGTGAGCTGCTCACTGTTGATCCTATCGTAATCGCTGAATTGATTGGAATTTGAATATGGATGATTCATTCCGAACAACACTTGCGAGAACTTTTTCTGAGCCAGGGTTTTCACCTTGTTGTTTTCAATCATGAACTGCTGTTTTTTCTTTCCAATCTGGGCATTGATTTCCCGATCGGGGAAGATGGCATGCTGTACAACACTGGCTGTTACTTCCAATACCTCATCGATGTACTTGTTGAGCACCAACACTGAAACCGAAGCAAAATGCTGATCGGCACTCAATTGCAGGTAGGCTCCCCGGTAATCAAAAGCTTCGGCAATTTCCTGTGCTGAGTATTTACTGGTTCCCTGGTTCAAAAAAGCATTGCATAAACCGGCCACCAGATTCATTGGCTGGTACCAGGTACCAGCTTCAAAAATCAGGTCGATTTTCACCAACTCCTGACTTCCTGCATTCAGCCCCCAGACGGGAATACCGTTCGATAATTTCCATACCTCAGGTTCAATAAAATGAAGCTGGCTGTTTTGTTTGACCTCAGGCGGATTATTTCGATTGATCATTTTCTTTCTTTTTGAAGTAATAAAGGGTCGAACAGTTTTCGCGGGTAAACAGGCGCACTGCTACTTCCTGTAACCTGGCTGGAGTAACTGCCCGATACCATTCGTTTTGCCTGTTAATCAAGTTGGCATCACCCAACAATTCAAAGGCAGCCAAGGCCATGGCTTTGTTCAGGTAATTGATCTCGGAATACACCAAATTGGCTTCCACCTTGTTAATGACCTTTTGTAATTCCCTTTCTTCTACCAGGCTTTGCTGCATCGCATACAGTTCGTTCCATACAGCAGCTTCGGCAAGCTCCATGCTCACCCCTTCGATCAGTTTTCCTGCTATTGTAAACAAACCAGGATCCACATCGCCCGAAATGTAAGCATCCAGTTCGCCAAACAAACGCTGTTCTATGACCAATTTGCGGTATAAACGCGATGACTGTCCGTTGGACAACACATCGGAAATAAGGTCGGTTGTCACAAAATCGGGTCCCAGCTTTTCATCCATGTGAAAGCTAATGTAAAGGGCGTCGAAGGGCACATCGCGTTCCACCACTTTCGATCTAAAAGCAGTTTGAACCGGCTCCACCGGTAAATTACGCAGCGGAACATCCCGACGGGGGATAGGACCAAACCAGTTTTCAGCCAAGCGAAATACCTCATCGGGATTGACCGGACCGGTAACAGTGAGGACTGCATTGTTGGGAGCATAATGGCGATAAAAAAAAGCCTTTACATCGGCCAGCGTGGCATTCTCAATGTGGCTGATTTCTTTCCCGATGGTGGGCCAGCGGTAAGGATGCAAGGTATAGGCAAGGTCCCTGGCCAAAGGATATACATCGCCATAAGGCTGGTTCAGGTAACGTTGTTTGAACTCTTCAATCACCACATTTCGCTGCACATCGAGACTTTTTTTGCTGAAAGCCAGTTCCAGCATGCGATCGGATTCCAGCCAAAAACCGGTTTCGATGTTGGCTGCCGGTACCGTGAGGTAATAATTGGTCAGGTCGTTGGTGGTGTATGCATTATTGTCGCCACCAACTTTCTGAAGGGGCGTATCATAATTAGGAATGTGCTTTGATCCACCGAACATCAGGTGCTCAAATAAATGGGCAAAGCCTGTCTTTTCGGGGTCTTCATCGCGTGAACCCACATCGTAGGCCACATTCACAGCTACCATGGGTGTTGTTTCATCAACATGAACAATCACCCGCAAACCATTGTCTAATATTCTCTTTTCAAATTGAATCATTTCTCAGATTTTTCTGAATACATTTTTCCCACTCTCCCACTTCTCGAATGCACCGTCGGTCAATGCACACAACAATCCTTCTTCAATGGTATTCTCAAAAGCTTGCAACTGGTCTTCCCGGCCTTTGCGGATACTTGCCTGAAATCCTTCGTTCATCATGCGCCCGGCACGGAGGGGCAATTCATACAATTTTGGAAAAACAGTATCATCATCAGGGTTTTTCAAATCTTCCTCACAACTGCTCACACTGTACGAAAGATAAATTCTGCAAGCCATAGGCCTCGCCTGATAAGCCCTGCAATATCCTTCAGACGGATGCAATAACGGACAAATTTGCTTATGGTTTAGCAAATCATTGATTTTTAAAGTAGAAGTTTGTTGCTTTTTGTTTTCAGCCCTTGCTATAATCACCTGTAAAGCATCGGCCCTGAATTTTTTCTTGACAAAATCGGCCAGGTAAAACAATTCATAAGGAGCAGCCAGTACTGTTTGGTAACAACAAAACGAACAGCCTTTTCGGCATTCGGTAGGTTTTCCGTCGAGTTCAGCGCGTTTTAAAAATGAAGCATTCAGATCGTCAATGGCCATGTACAATTTTCGCTGGGCTTCGAAGAGATTCTTTTGATTGAACCCAAACGAAAGGTGAAGATCACAAAGCTGATAGCCATCCCGAAAGAATGTTTCATCGAATTGTTGCCAATATGTTTCTTGTTCGTTCATGCCAAATTTTTGAACGACAAAAATAGCAGAATTTACGATGCAACTCAAGTAGCTTCAAAAGGCCAGACGCTATGCAGAAAACAGTTTAATTGGAATACTTGAAAGTAAATTCGAAATCGCCAAATGGTTGAATCTCGTTGAATGCAGTTATATCATAAGAAAAATCCCAGCGCCCCATGATGCGATCGAAATACTGGTCGAATTTTATTTCTACTGGGGCTTCAAAATTTTCTTCATAAACCAGCGCTGAGATGTATTCAATTTCGGATACATAAATGGAATCAATCACCCATACTATCTCGGGCAACATGCTTTCATCCAACAAAAAAGCGGTATCCATATGAAAAATGGTATCTGAAACCGGAGCATAAAGTTTCAATACGCAACTACCTTCAACCAGTTTCAGATGACCGGTGAAATGAAAAGGCTCACCTGCCTGGTCAATGTATATTTGCAGGGTTCCGTTGGCCGCACTGAGCACTTCTTCCTGCTGTACGGTAAACACTGAGTTTCCTGATTCGGTACAGGAAAATAAAAAGATGGAAATGCCGACAATCAATACGAAGATTCTATTCATGGAAGTTGAAATTTTTGTTCTCTTCCCTAAGAGATGGATTTATTCCGCAAGCGTTGCAAAATCCTCGAGCATTTGATCATAAATTTTATTCAACCTTTCATCCACCAGGGTATTGGCATGGCCGCTTTTGTACCAGGCTGCTATTTCCCTGACCCCTGATTCAAAGGGAATTTCACACTGAAACTCCGGAACCAGGGCTTTAATTTTACGGTTATCGAAGATCATGCTGTGCATTTTATCGCCTAACAAACCGGGGCCATACTCGGGCAGGTATCGGGCAATTATATCCGTAGGTATGTGTACCAGCTTTGGTTCTACCCCAAAGGCATTGCCCAGCATTTGGTAAATCTGGTTCCAGGTAAGCCATTCATCCGACGTGATGTGAAAAACCTCGTTCATTGCTTTGGGATGATTGAGAATGCCTACAAGCCCCTTGGCAAAATCGCGGTGATTGGTCAAAGTCCAGATGGAAGTTCCATCGCCGGGTACCACCACTGGTTTTCCTTTCAGCATTCGGTCGATGATAGTGTAACCCTCATCGAATGGCAGCAGGGTTTTATCGTAAGTATGCGATGGCCGCACGATGGTGTATTGCATGCCATAATTGGCAGCCTGACTTTTCAGAAAGGATTCACAAGCAATTTTGTTGCGCGAATACTCCCAGAATGGATTCTCCAACGGGGTTTCTTCCGTAACAGGCAATTTTGCAGGTGGCGTTTGGTAAGCCGATGCTGAACTGATGAAAACATATTGTTGGGCTTTGCCCCTGAGCAATTTCAAATTACTCTCCAAATGTTCAGGAACGAAGGAAATCCAGTCGACCACCACATCAAACTGATAACCGCTTAATATTTTGGAAGTCTCCTGAAAGTTCCGGACATCGGCGGTCAGTTGCCTGACTTCAGCTGGGACCGGACGGATAGTTGATGATGTCCCCCGGTTTAAATGAAACAATTCGATGCCTTTTTCTACGGCCAGATTGGGGCAGGCCGAACTGATAATACCCGAGCCACCAATAAACAATACCTTCATCGCTTTATGCCTTAGTTATTTGTGATCGGAAAAATATTTCATAAACTGTGCGCGTTCGTACATTGCTGGTGATTTGATGTTTTGATAACTCATTTTTCCCCGGCAATCTTCCAGGCTATCAAAACGCCATTTTTCCATAAAAGCTTTCAGCTCATGCTCAATCTGACCAATTACCTCAAAGCCATTAAGATACAAAGTAGAACACAATTGAACAACCTGAGCGCCGGCCAGCAATTGTTTGATGGCACCTTGTCCGTTGTGAATACCAGTTGACGCAGCAATTTCTACACGGGGCAACTTTCCTTTCACAATACCTGTCCAGCGCAAACCACGGGTCAAATCAGCCGGTGAACTCATCACTTCCGAAGAAGTAAACTCAAGGGTATCGAGGTCGAAGTCGGGTGTATAAAAACGATTGAACATCACCACAGCCGCCGCTCCATTGGCATAAAGCTGATCAACCATCCTGACGATGTTTGAAAAATAAGGGCTAATTTTTACAGCAATGGGGATTTTCACTTTTTTCTTCACCATGCGGAGGATATCCAGGTAGATTTTATCGTATGACTCAGCTGAAATATTCCGGTCGACTGGAATTTCATAAATGTTCAGTTCCAGGGCATCGGCACCGGCGGCTTCAATATCGCGGGCAAAATCGGTCCAATCGGCAACTGTGGTACAGTTAATACTGGCAATGATGGGAATCGACACTGCTGCTTTCACCTCACGCACAAAATCGAGGTACTTCCCCACCGAATTGACCTTGGTATAATTGCGGATGTAATCTTCGGCTTCGGGATAAGTATTTTGTTCGTTCGAAGCCATCACGTTACGCACATCCATTTTGATTTGCTCCTCGAAGAGTGATTTCAACACCACCGCTCCTGCACCAGCTTCCTCAAGCTGCTTGATCTGATTCACTGAATTGGTTAAACCTGAGCTGCCTGCGATGATCGGGTTTTTCAGGGCCAGGCCCATGTAATTGGTTGCTAGATTGATCATAGGTATTGTTCTTGCAATAAATGTTTGATTGAATGCTTATGTTGAATGATTGTACTTACGTTCACCAAATATAGTACTTCCAATGCGAACCATGGTACTACCCTGGGCCAAGGCAATAAGATAATCATCACTCATACCCATTGAAATTTCTGAAAAAAACTGATCTTCATGAAAATAACGATTTTTCAGCTCCTGAAAAATATTGTTCAGGGTTTTGAATTCATGGCTAAGCTGTTCCGAATTGCTGGTAAAAGTGGCCATTCCCATCACCCCGCACAACCTGACATGTTTCATGGAAGCATAATCGGCCGATTCCAGTAAAGCAATCGCTTCTTCCATGTTCAATCCAAACTTGGTTTCTTCATCGGCAATGTAAAACTGTAGCAAACAGTTGATGACCCTGTGATTTTTAGCTCCTTCACGATCGATGGTTTTCAGCAGTTTCAAACTATCTACCGCATGAATCATGGCAACAAAAGGTGCAATGTATTTCACTTTATTACTTTGTAAGTGCCCAATAAAATGCCATTCGATATCGGCTGGCAAAGCAAGCTGTTTAGCCATCAGTTCCTGCACCTTGTTTTCGCCAAAAAGCCTTTGACCAAATTGATACGCTTCCATGATCATTGCTTCGGGTTTTGTTTTGGAAACTGCCACCAGCTTTACATGCGATGGCAAAGTATCAAGTACTTTTTGAAGGTTTTCGTTTACTGACATGTTAAAAAGTAGATTTCAACACAAATCTAAAAAAACCGGCAACAAAACCTTAGGGAAATGCTGAAAATATAGTCACCTGTCATGTTTCGCCAAAACTGACTGATGAGCATAAAAAAACGACTGCCAAAACAATGTTTGACAGTCGTTGAATGAAAGTATTTTGACTACTCCAAAGAGTGAATCACCAGTCCCGACCTTAGTTTGGGTTCAAACCAGGTAGTTTTGGGAGGCATGATGTTCCCGGTATCGGCGATGTCGATCAGTTGTTTCATCGATACGGGATACAAAGCAAAGGCTACGGCCATTTCGCCACTATCGACCCTTTTACTCAGTTCACCAAGTCCCCTGATACCACCGACAAAATCAATGCGTTGATCTGTACGAAGGTCCCTGATCCCCAAAATCTGATCCAATATCCTGTTTGAAAGGATGGTCACATCAAGCACGCCAATGGGATCCTGATCGTTGAATCGACCTTCGCGGGCAACCAACTTATACCAATTGCCCCCGAGGTACATGCTGAAAGTGTGCAGTTGATCTGGCTTATAAATAGCCGGCCCCATCTTTTCCAGCTCAAAGTCGATTTTCAGTTGGTCAAGTAACTGCTCAATTGATAAACCATTGAGGTCTTTCACCACCCGGTTGTAATCAATGATCTGCAATTGATTGTCGGGAAAATGAACTGCCAGAAAATAATTGAATTCCTCACTGCCTGTATATTGGGGATTTTGCTTTCGTTTTTCAGCACCAACCAAAGCTGCAGCAGCGGTACGGTGATGGCCATCGGCGACATAGGTAGCCGGAACATCGTGTTGAAATATTGAAACGATTTTTTGTATTGTAGCAGGTTCATCAATCACCCAGAAATGATGTCCAAAACCGTCTTCAGCCACAAAATCGTAAACCGGGTCCTGTGTTTCCACAATGTTTTTTACCAGGGTATCCAATTCGGCATGAGCAGGATAAGCAAAGAATACGGGCTCAACATTGGCATTGGTATTGCGCACGTGTTTCATGCGATCTTCTTCTTTATCGGGACGAGTGAGTTCATGCTTTTTGATAACCCCATTCAGGTAATCATCGACCGAAGCAGCAGCCACCAAACCATATTGTGTGCGACCATTCATGGTTTGCGCATAAATGTAAAGGCACTCCTGCTGATCCTTGACCAGCCAGCCTTCATCCTGAAAAAGCTGAAAATTTTCCACTGCTTTTGCATAAACCTCCGGAATATGTTCATCAGTACCAGCCGGGAATTCAATTTCCGGTTTGATGATTCTTAGCAGGGAATATGGGTTCCCATAGGCTTCAGTACGTGCTTCGTCGGAACTCAATACATCGTATGGTCTCGAAGCAACTTTTTGAGCCAGTTCACGAGGGGGCCTGATGCCCTTAAATGGTTTAATTACAGCCATTATTTGTTTACTTGAAAAGTTTTGTCTCCGTTTAAAATAAAATTCACAATCTGCTCAGCAGCAGCCACACCGGCATTGATGTTGGCTTCGGCTGTTTGTGCCCCCATTTTCTTAGGGGTGAAATAATAGCGCCCTTGCAGGGTTTTCTCAAATACCTCGTGATTGTCGGGGATAATGTCCGAGAGGTATTTTACATCGGGCCTGAAGCGCATGAAATTCACCAGGTCATCTTCGTTAATCACTTCTTTGCGGGCCGTGTTCACAATCACTGCCTGTTGTTTCAAATGCTGAAGCACTTCGTAGCTCACTGATTTAATGTGCTCACCACGTGCGGGAACGTGAATGGAAACTACATCGCTTTGGGCATATAATTCTTCGAGCGAATCGGCCAGTCTGATACCTTCCGAAACAGCCTGTGCTTTGCTAAAACGTGTAAACACGATGGTATCCATGCCAAATCCATGGGCAATACGATGCACATTCCGGGCCACATAACCATAACCGTGCAGGCCAATGGTCCTACCCCGCAATTCTCCTCCCGAAGTACCGGAAAACATGTTTCTGATTCCATACAATGCCAGTCCTACGGCCAGTTCAGCCACCGCGTTGGCATTCTGACCAGGCGTATTCATTACAACAACCCCCTTTTTGCCGGCCGCTTCCAGGTCGATGTTATCGTATCCGGCACCAGCCCTGACTACAATTTTCAGGTTTTTGGCTACTTCGAATACTTCCTGATCGATCAAATCACTTCGAATGATCATGGCATCGGCAGTTTCTGCTGATCTGAGCAATTCACTTTTTTGAGTGTATCGCTCCAAAAATTCAGTTTGGAAGTTAGCTTGCTTTAACTTCATGGTGATCAGCGTGATGGCTTTTTCAGCAAAGGGCTTGTCTGTTGCAATTAATACTTTTGTCATAGTTTCTCTTTCTTAAGAAAACCCGCAAAAACCAACTATTAAAAAATCCAAATCCCAAAGAATGATATTCATATTTTGGAATTTGGATTTTGGTTCCTGGAATTTTGATTATTCGTGATTCTTTTCGAATTCTTTCATTGCATCGACGAGCGCCTGAACACTTTCAAGCGGCAAAGCATTGTAGGTTGATGCCCTGAAACCGCCTACAGAGCGGTGTCCGGCAATACCAAGTATGCCTTTTGACTTAGCCAGAGCAAGGAAATCAGCCTCCAAAGCTTCTTTGCCTTCGCTCATGATAAAGCAAATGTTCATGACCGAACGGTCTTCAACTGCAGGGACAACTGCCCTGAAGAATTTGTTGCGGTCGATTTCGTCGTACAAAACTTTAGCTTTGGCGATGTTATCTTTTTGCATGGCAGCAATTCCACCTCTTTGCTTGTACCACTTCAAAGTTTGCAATGCGGAGAAAATAGCCACACATGGTGGTGTATTAAACATCGATTCGGCTTCAACATGCGTCATATAATTGAGCATGGTGGGGATTTTCCTGCCTGATTTATTCAGGGCTTCACGTTTTACAATCACCAGGGTAACACCCGATGGAGCCAAATTCTTTTGTGCACCGGCATAAATCAGGTCGTACTTTTGAATGTCGATGGGACGGCTGAAAATGTCGGACGACATGTCGGCAACCAGTGGCACATCCACATCGGGGTCGAAACTCATCTGAGTGCCATAAATGGTGTTGTTCGATGTGAAGTGGAAATAATCCACATCGGCAGGAACTTTGTAATTTTTAGGAATGTAGTTGTAGTTTTTGTCTTTCGACGATGCTACTTCTACCACTTCACCAAAGAAATGGGCTTCTTTAATGGCTTTGCTGGCCCAAACACCTGTGTTCAGGTAAGCTGCCTTTGTTTTCATCAGGTTGTAAGGCACCATGCAAAATTGCATGCTTGCTCCCCCCTGCAAAAACAGAACATCGTAACCTTCGGGTACTTCAAGTAATTCTTTGATCAATGCAGCTGCTTCATCAACCACTGCAATAAACTCTTTACTGCGGTGTGAGATTTCCAGTACAGACAACCCGGTACCTGCAAATTCATGAATGGCTTTGGCAGTTTCCTGAATGGTAAAGTCTGACAGGATAGACGGTCCAGCATAAAAATTGTGCTTTTTCATACGTAAAACATTTAATTTTTTATTGATGGCTGAAACGAAGCTTTCTGTTCCTTGTTTCATCACCACTAAACTGTTGGTTAAAAATTCAATACATTACTTGAAAACCTATGGCAAATTAGTTCTCGCCAGGCAAAGAAGAGGTGAGAAATATCAATTTTACCATAGAAATTTTCAATTTATCATTAACGATTCAAAATGCTAATTATCAGGAATCAAATTGGATTTTCTTCAATAAAAACAGTGATTGTTGCTGATGCATTTCATATTTCATGACCCACATCAATTTTTAAATGAGCATTATCCGATACACGATCGGCATGAGCAATACGACGAAGTGAACCAGCCCATTTGAACTGGATGCCAGCTGGAAAAGTATCCCGGCGACATTTGAACATGCAGGTTTATATAAAAATAATACAGGAAAGCATAGCACAGATCAGATACCAGGGCCGTCACATGCTTGGTGCCAGGCCTGAATGGTAGATTCCCTTCAGCAATGTTCATCATTATTGGGTTTGATTCGGTTCGATAAAGATAAGACATCATAATGATAAATGTCATATTCCCTGACACATTTTTCGACATTTACCGATTTCTTAAAATGCTGATTATGCGCTGAACTAAAACACTGTACTGAAGGGATTTTGAGACCCCTGCAATAGATGCCCCTGGCGCTTAGATTTTGATGAAAGGCATTTTTACCACTTCGGCTTTGAGCGACTTGTTTCTGATTTTAATGAAAACTTCACTGCCAATGGCTGAGTGCTCTGTATGAATATAGCCCATCCCGATGCCAATGTTCAACACCGGTGAAATGGAGCCTGATGTCACCACACCAATTGGCCGGTCCAGGGCATCCACAATCTCGTAACCATGGCGCGGAATTCCCTTGTCTATCATTTTCAGACCTCTGAGCTGTTTTTTTAGGCCTTCGGATTTCAAGCGCAACATGATTTCTTTATCGATAAAATCTTTGTGATCAGTAAATTTGGTAATCCAGCCCAAACCTGCTTCGAGGGGCGATGTGCTGTCATCGATATCGTTTCCGTAGAGGCAGTATCCCATTTCGAGGCGCAAGGTATCACGTGCCCCCAAACCTATGGGTTTAATGTCGAAAGGTTTACCAGCTTCGAAGATGGCTTTCCATATGGATTCAGCCTTTTCCAAACCGAAATACAGTTCATAACCTCCCGATCCGGTGTACCCGGTTGCAGAGATGATCACCTCATTCACTCCGGCAAAATCACCCATTTTAAAAGAATAATAGGGAATTGCCCCAAGGTCGACCGATGTGAGTTTCTGTAAAACTTCAGTAGCTTTTGGCCCCTGAATGGCCAACTGAGCAACTTCATCCGAAACATTTTCGATCAGTACATTTTCATTGTTCTGGCTTAACAACCAGGTATAGTCCTTTTCAATGTTTGAAGCATTGACCACGAGCAGATATTTCTCCGAATCGAAACAATAGACCAGCAAATCGTCCACAATTCCACCTTTCCCGTTGGGGAAACATGAATATTGGGCTTGTCCGGGTTCCAGGCGGGCCGCATTGTTGGTGGTCACCTTTTGAATAAAATTCAAAGCATTGGGTCCTTTCACCCATATTTCCCCCATGTGCGACACGTCAAATACGCCCACATCGTTTCGAACGGTCAGGTGTTCGTCCTTAATCCCACTGTATTCAATGGGCATGTTAAAACCGGCAAAAGGCAACATTTTGGCTCCGGCCTCGAGGTGCAACTGTGTAAAAGGGGTTGATTTCATGATATTTATCTTTAAATGACATTGAAAAAGCAATCAAAAATCCCGGTCATTCTCCTGAGGACTTCAAGTCGTCAGCAAGTAAAACTTTGGTTCACCGGGTTGAAATATTGATCAAAATAACAAAACTACAGTGAATCAGAGGGGCATTTCATGAAAAAAATCATACAGGGCATGCATGAAAAACATATCTGGATTTGGGAGTTAAAATCAATTTTTGCTAATATTGTAGCGTTATGTTCAAATTTACACAACCATGGCGTATACGGATCTTAGTTACTTGAAGGAAATTACTGGTGGAGAAAAAAGTATTGTTGTTGAAATGGTGGAGATGTTCATCGCTCAGGTTGATGAATTCAAAACAAACATGAGCCAATACCTGAATGACAAAAATTGGATAGATCTTGGAAAAGAGGCGCACAAAGCCAAATCTTCAGTATTAATTGTGGGCATGGAGGAATTGGGGAAGAATTTAAAAAAGCTTCAACTGTTGACCGAGGAGGAAAAGGAAATTGAAACCTATCCCGATTACGTCAAAATGTTTATTGAACAATGCGATGCCGCAGTTATTGAATTACAGGAAGAATTGAACAGCCTATAAGAAAAGACTCCCGCTCATCGGCGGGTTTTTTTTTGTTAAAAAAGTTAAAAACCATTTTTACCCCCCCTTTTCATACAATTATCACACCTGCAAAAATTGCCTGCACTTTATTTTTGTTCCAGTTAGTTAATTGGATCAGAAATTTTATGAAGAAACGTGAAAAATCAAGTATCTACACTGCATACATTGTATTGAGGGCTTTTGAAACCGGAACCATTGGCATTGTTTTCGGACTCATTCTGTTGCTTTTGTTATTGCATGGCATACACCATTAATCTTTACCCGAGAACATAGCCATATTCATTTTTCAGTTTTTCCATGAATAATACCTTCGGGCTGTTTTATTTTGAAAATTGACCCGAAAAACAATTTCACCTCATCGTGTGTTTTTTATGAAGTTTGAATCGAACAATCAAAAACCTAAACGATGGAAAATCAACAAGATCTCAAAACTAATTTCGAAAATCGGGTGCACCAACTCGAAGTATCCATGCTCCGTTTTATCAGAACCCCCGAAATGTTGAAACAACATAACGACTTTTCCATTGAAAGTCTGATCGATGTTAATGATGTAAAAGATCTGATGCTGCCCTTCTATACCAGTACCGGACTGGGAGTGAGTTTATTCAACAAAGATCATCAACTGTTGGCAACCGTAGGATGGCAAAAAATCTGTACTCACTTTCACAAGCATCATCCCGAAGCACATCAAAGCTGCAAGGAAAGTGAACAATTCTTCAAAAAGCATTTTGAACCCAACAAAGCCATAAGTTTTAAGTGTAGCAACGGATTGTGGGATGTAGCTTATCCTATTTACCTTGATGAAGAGTTCCTGGGAAGTATCCAGTTCGGTCAATTCTTTTTTGATCACGAGCCCATTGACAAACATTTTTTCATCAAACAAGCTGAGAAGTATCAATTCGATCAACAAGCCTACATCGAACAACTGAAACAGGTTCCCATTTTAAATCAGGAAAAAGTTGACGCTGCGATCCGTTTGTTTATCAGCATTGTTGAAAAAATTGCCAAAACCGGGAAATTATGAAACCAGTTGCAGTTCGTTCTTTTTATCGAGCAACTGCTGAAGACTGGTATTTTTGAAGTATTCGAGTACTACATTGTTCAGCCCTTTCCAGAAAATCTGAGCTGAACAACTTCCATTGTTTTCACAATGAACATTTAAACCCACGCAATCGATCACACAAATGCCGTTTTCAAAAGCATTGTGAATATCATACACAGATATCTCTCCGGCCGGCCGGGAAAGAATGTAACCACTTTTCTTGCCTTTTACATTGCAAATGAGGTTGGAAGCTTTCAAAGCAGCAATGATGTGATCGAGGTACTTATTGGAAATTTCCTGATTCCGGGCAATGTCTTTTTGAAGCACGCCATTTCCTGATGAATCGGATGCAATTTCGATCATGGCCCTGATGCCGTAACGTGTTTTTGTACTGAATTTCAAAACTTGTTGATTTGTGTGATTTCTGTTGGACTAAAATTGATTCTAAAATTAATAAATACTTCGTCACCAATTCTGATCAGCCCAAAAAACTTTGACTTTGGTTCCAGATTAAAATCTGATAGATTCACTGTGGTGCGGCCCATGATGTATCGGGTGCCGCCAGGTACGATGCCTGCAAATAAAGGAATTGAGTACCAGTTTGAGATACCGGCCAGTGTTACTTTCACCCTGATAGTTGTCATTTCATTGCCCTCAACAATGGAAACAATCTGATTTTGATCCACTTCAATATTGATCAAGGGATGTTGTGCCGCATGAATGAGCGCTTTAAAATCGTTCACCATAAGCTTGCTACTGGCAGTAATTGAATCGACCGGAATATGAAAAACAAGTAAGGAAGGGAAAGGACCGGATGCAGGCTGTTGAAGATTTTGCTGCATATTGATGTAAACCAGCTTGAAATCAGCAACATTGCTGGTTCCGGTGATAACCACATGATCGAGCTGAATACCGGGATAGCCCAATTCCCGGGCCAAAGCAATGCTGTTTGGGATCAGAAAGCAAATAATGCAAAAACATACCCTCCAGGTTTTCATCGTCGGTTTCTTCAGAAATAAAAAAAAGTACCGCTGCCACAACAGCAGCGATACTATTCAACCAAAATATAACATGCTAAAAAGATATGGCCGCTTCCATGACCAGTCCGTTAAACTGCCCGCCATCAATGGCTTTATGGGCCGGGCCCTTGTATTGTTGATTCACATAGTCGAGTTTCACCAGCACATTTTCGGTCATGAACCAACCTCCACCAAGATTCAGGCGGTTGACGGTTGATCCGTTATTGTCCGAAACATTGTTCAAACGTGTCCCAACATAAAAATCGCCCAAACGATAGATTGCTTGTAAGGCAGTTTGGGTATAATGCTGCTCAGCCCCGCGCAAAACACCCGTCATGTTTTCATAAATTCCGAATACTTCCAGACCGTGAAATTGCACAAACAGGTTGGCCATATAGGAAAACATTTCCGACTGTCCACTGGCAGGATCCCAACGACCGGTTTTGTAATTGGATGCACTCATCAGAGCTTGGTTGTGCCATAACATCACATCGTAATAACGGGCACCGGCACGGTCTCCACCCCAAAGTGTTGAACCACTGTGACCCTCAGGAGTGTAATAGCCCGAGAAAGTACCTCGGACTCTTAGATCATCGTTGATCTGCTTATCGTATCCTGCTTTAAAGTTGAAAACCAAGTCCTGACCAATGTCGTTTCCCCGGCCATAATTCATGCGACCATTGTTGAATCCCACCATGGCCAGGAGACCATCTTTACGAAACATGATTTCCATACCGGGATTGGTTGTATAGGCATCCATGATCCAGTTCCCGACAAATGGATTACTCAGAACACTGGCATTGGTGCTGCGGTAGAAATGGGCATCACCATAGTTTGGCATCATTACACCGGCTTTGATGGTAAAATATTGCATGATATCATCAGCTGCCGGGAGAAAAGGCAAACGGTCGATGGTGAGATACCCCCCTTCTACCCACGATTCATTGTGGTGACGCGACGACAAAAATACATTCATATACAACTGAATACCAGGCGCCAAATCGGAGGTCAGGCTTAAATTCGCTGTTGGCAGGTTGAAATTGTTCTTCAAATTGACCAAGGAATCTGAAATCCCGTTGATGTGATGATCAAGCGCTTGTAACTGAATGGCAAAATCACCCCCAACCTTCACTTTAACCTGTTCAAATCCATCTGCTTCAATTTTGGATTGCTCAAATTGAGCAAAGGCAAACAATCCAAACAACACCAAAGTAATCGACAATACAATTGTTTTCATCTATTTAAAATTTA
>JAFGVJ010000035.1 GCA_016938055.1 Prolixibacteraceae bacterium | reverse complement strand
TTCGGCATCGCCAGGCACATCGTAGTTGATGATCAGGCTGATGTCCTTGATGTCGATGCCCCGGCTCAGTACATCGGTAGCCACCAGTACGCGTGTTTTTCTGGAACGGAAATCCGAAAGGACTTCTTCCCTTTGCTTCTGCAGCAGATCAGAAGAAATGCCCTGTACCTCGTAATTTTTATTTTTCAGGCCCCTGACAATCTGGTTCACTTTCGACTTGGTGGAAGTAAACACCAGGATGCTTTTGTACTCATCCTTTCCGGCAATTAGCTGGTTGATGAGCGGTGTTTTCTGCTCTTCGTTCACCAGGTAAACAGCTTGTACCACTCCTTCGGCCGGTTTCGATAAACCAATCTTGATTTCTTCGGGGTTGTTGAGAATACTCCCCGACAATTTTTTGATTTTTGGGGGCATGGTGGCACTGAAAAGCAGTGTTTGCCGCTTTTTGGGCAAATAGGAAATGATGCGCTGGATGTCGTCAAAGAAACCCATGTCGAGCATGCGGTCGGCCTCATCTAAAACGAGGTGCTCCAGCTGGCTGAAATTGATTTTTCCCATGTTCAAATGGGCAATCAATTTGCCAGGCGTAGCCACAATGATATCGGTATTGCTCTTGAGGGCGGTTTCTTCACGCGACCAGTCATTACCGCCACCACCACCGTAAATGGCAATGGAGTTGACAGGTATAAAATACGAAAACCCCTGTATTTGCTGGTCAATCTGGATGGCTAGTTCGCGAGTTGGAACAATCACCAGGGTATTGATGGTATTTTGTTTCCGGTGGCCAATTTTGTCGAGAATGGGCAGGATGAAGGCCGCTGTTTTTCCGGTACCGGTTTGTGCAGTGGCCAGTAAATCTTTATTTGCCAAAATGGCCGGGATGGCTTTTTCCTGAATGGGGGTGGCATTTTCGAACCCCATGTACGAAATAGCTTCTAAAATATCATCGTGTAAATCAAATTCATCAAATCTCATGCAATGTTTCTTAATTGTAATTAGTCCCTTTCGAGATAAGTGTAACCATAAAGTCCCGAGCGGTAATTCGACAAGAATTCCTTTCCCTCCTTGGCGGTGATGGTACCTTGTTTAACAGCACTGGTTACCCAGGTTTCAACGGTGCGTACCAGTTTTTTTGCACTGTATTGTACATAGTCGAGCACTTCGGCCACGGTTTCACCATCGATCACCTGATCGATGTGGTAGCCTTTTTCACTCACCGAAACGTGTACGGCGTTGGTGTCGCCAAACAGGTTGTGCAAATCGCCCAGAATTTCCTGATAAGCGCCCACCAAAAACACCCCAATGTAATAGGGTTCCGAGCTTTTCAGCCGGTGCATGGGCAGATAGTAGGAAATATTTTTGGTAGAAATAAAATTGTCGATTTTGCCATCGCTGTCGCAGGTGATGTCCTGAATGGTGGCATTACGTGTTGGTTTTTCATCGTGCCGGTGAATGGGCATGATGGGAAAAATCTGGTCAATGGCCCACGAATCGGGCAGCGACTGGAACAGTGAAAAGTTACAGAAATATTTATCAGCCAACATCTTCGGGAGTTGTTTTAACTCAAACGGAGGATGCTTCATTTCAATGGTCATTTCAAAAGTTTCGCGGGCAATGCTCCAGAAGAGGCGTTCTACCTGGGCACGGGTTTTCAGGTCAACCAGGTTCAGGCTGAAACGGTCGAGCGATTCTTCCCTGATTTGCTGGGCATCGTGCCAGCTTTCGAGCATGCCGTTCTGGCTCAGGTTTTCCCAAATGGCGTACATGTCCTGCACCAGTTCATGGTCATCGGGGGTCACCTGGTATTTTTCTTCGTCCCATTCGGGAAGCGATGCAGTTTCCAACACTTCAAAAATCAGCACCGAGTGATGGGCTGTAAGTGAGCGGCCCGATTCGGTAATGATGTTGGGGTGGGGCAGGTTGTTCTTGTCGCTCACGGCCACAAAGGTACTCACGCTGTCGTTCACGTATTCCTGAACGGTATAGTTGATGCTGCTTTCGCTATTGGACGATTTGGTGCCGTCGTAATCGACACCCAGACCGCCGCCAATGTCCACAAATTCAATGTTGAAACCCAGCTTGCACAGCTCGGCATAAAATTGCGAAGCTTCGCGCAAGGCATTTTTGATGCGCCTGATTTTGGTGATTTGCGATCCGATGTGGAAATGGATGAAACGAAAGCTGTTCTCCAGGTTGTTTTTCTTGAGAAAATCAACGGCTTCGAGTAATTCACTGGACGAAAGGCCAAACTTGCTAACGTCACCGCCCGAGCTTTCCCATTTTCCGGCACCCGAGCTGGCCAGTTTGATGCGCACGCCAATGTTGGGTACTATTTTCAGCCTTTTGGCAATGGAAGTAACCAAACGGAGTTCATTCAGTTTTTCAATGACAATGAAAATGCGTTTGCCCATTTTCTGTGCCAGCAAGGCCAATTCCAAGTATGCCTCATCTTTGTACCCATTACAAACGATGATCGATTCCGGATCGGTATTGATGGCCAACACGGCATGTAATTCAGGTTTTGAACCTGCTTCAAGGCCTATGTTGAATTTCTTACCGTGACTCACAATTTCTTCAACCACCGGCCGCATCTGATTCACCTTAATGGGGTAAATGATGTGGTTCTGAGCCTTGTAACCGTATTCCCTGGCTGCCGATTCGAAACATTCAGAAATGGTGAAAATCTGGTTGTCCAGAATGTCGGGGAAACGCACTAAAATCGGAGAGGAGACATCACGTAGGGAAAGTTCATCAATCAGTTCTTTCAAATCGACCGAAGCAAATCCTTTTTTCGGGGTTACAATCACATTCCCGTTTTCGTTGATCGAAAAATAATCGACCCCCCAGCCGTTGATGTTGTATAGCTCAGCTGAGTCTTCAATACGCCATTTTCTCATTCTTAAATCCAAAGTATTTTAAGTAAATAACTTTTTAAAAAAGTTGCTACGAAAATAACAATGATATTCATTAAAAGGTCAATTTTATAGAAAAGAATGTGGGCATTTGTTGTAAACGAAAGATTTAGCTGCTGTTCCGGGTTTATCCTTCCTCTTCATGTTCGTCGCGCTGTGCATATTCCGAAGGGTTCACCCCAAATTCTTCGTGGAAGCATTTTCGGAAATATTTCAAGTCGATAAAGCCCACGTCGTAAGTCACTTCCTTCACGGTACAGTTGCCGCTTTTCAGCATCTCGGCTGCTTTGTGTAAACGGACTTTACGGATAAAACTGTTGGCCGATAGTCCGGTAATGGCCTTGAATTTCCTGTAAAGTTGCATGCGGCTCAGGCCAAGATCGTTGCAGAAATCGTCGATGTTGTACTCTGAATTGTCGAGATTTTGCAAGACTATTTTGTGCGCTTTTTCAACCAATGGGTGCTGTACTTCGGCCGGTTCGGCAGCTGTTTCGGTGATTTGATCGAGCTTGGAAATGTTGAACTTCTCTTTTAATTTCAGCTGTTTTTCAATCAGTTTATTGACCCTGACCAGCAGGTGATTGGGATCAATGGGCTTTGGAATGTAGGAATCGGCACCCTGGCTCAACCCTTCTATCCGGTCGTTTTGTGATGACAATACCGTGGTGAGGATTACCGGGATATGATCGGTACGTTGGTCTGATTTCAGGATTCGGCACATTTCCAGTCCATCCATTTCGGGCATCATTATGTCAGAAATGATCATGTCAGGAATGTTACGAAAGGCTTTTTCCAGTCCTTCCTTCCCATTGGATGCTTCCAGTATAGTAAAATCATTTTCGAGCAAACTTGTAATAAACTGGCGGACTTCAAAATTATCGTCCACCACCAGAACAATCATTTCATCCTTTTCGTACAGGTCTTTCAATTTGCCGATTTCCCTAGTGACTTCGTCGTGGAGGCTTTGATCAATTTTGCGCCAGTCAACGATGCGTTCCTTTCCCTGAGTCGTAATTTTTTCATGGGCCTGGTAAACATCATTTGCTGGAAAACTGACGGTGAAGGTCGATCCTTTTTCCCATTCACTCTGAACGCTGATGGTTCCCTTGTGCAGTTCAACCAGTCGTTTGGTGAAGCTCAGACCTATGCCTGTGCTGTTGCGGTTGTTTGTAGGATAATACCGGTAGAAAATCTGCTCAAGCTGATCGGCCTGAATACCGGTACCAGTGTCGGCTACTGTAAGGATGACCTCTTTTTCGTTGCCACTGACCATTACTGTAATGCTTTTACCATCGGGGGTGTATTTAAAGGCATTCGATAACAGGTTGAAGGTGATGCTTTCAACAAACTCCTGGTCAATCGGGGCATAGTTATCAAAGCTGGTTTTAAAACGATAGTCGATGTTCCGTTTCTGGGCTTCATAGTTGAAAAACAGGAAGATATTGTATATGAAGTCCGAAATATTGGTGCTTTCTACTTTCAGTTTGAGTTGTTCATTTTCACTTTTCCTGAAATCCATAATACGGTTGGTGAGGTGCAGCAGACGGTTGGCATTTCTGAAAATCATGAGGTGTTTTTCCTTGTAAGGATTGTTTTTGTCGTTTTCAAGGATTTTAGCCAGTGGCCCCAGGATCAAAGTAAGTGGTGTACGAAACTCGTGTGAGATATTGGTAAAAAAACGCAGCTTGAGTTCATCCAGCTCTTTCTGTTTGGTGAATTCCAGCTCCTTCATTTGTTGCTTGTGCATATCCTGAACTTTGATAATCTTGTAATAGGTGATCAGAAAAATCAGCAACATGGCGCTTACAAAGTAAATGATGTATGCAATGGTCGATGACCAGAAGGGCGGACTGATGGTAATGCTTAACGAAACAGGTTCGTCGCACCACACCCCATCGTAATTGGTGCTTTTGAGGAAAAAATTGTAAGTACCCGGCGATAATTTGGTATAAATGGCATACCGGTGGTTGGCATCCTTGTAGTTCCAGTCCTTGTCAACCCCCTCGAGCAGATAAGCAAACTGGCATTTCTCCTGCATCTGATATTCCAGGTTGGAGAATTCAAGGGTGAAGGTGTGCTGGTGGTGTTTTAAGCGGATATGTTTAGTCCCTGTAATGTTTTGTTGAAGAATTTGTTGTGTCGAATCAGAGCAAACATAGGTTCGTTCGTTGAACAAGAGAAAATTAGTGATTTTCGGGCTTGGTTTATTGTAGTTGTATTCAATTTTGTAGGGCGTGAAATAGTCAATGCCATTGTACCCGCCAAAATAGAAGGTGTAATCGGGTTTGGCGAAAATACTGTTCAGATAAAACGAATGATTGTTCAGCCCATCGGAGCGGTCGAACAGTTTGAACGGTTCATCGAGGTGGTTCGAATTGATCCTGATCAGTCCTTTTTGAGTCCCGATCCATAGAAAACCGATGGGATCTTCATGTATGGACTGAATGTCGAATATAATGTCCTTGTTATAGCGGGAGGTGAAATTGAATTGTTCGTCAATGACCGTTAACCCAGCTTCGGTGCCAATCCATATCTTGTTGTTTTTGCTTTGATAAATGCAGGTAACAAAGTTGCTGACCAGTCCATCGTCAACTGTGATATGCTGTTGCAGCACGATACTTTTGTTGTGGATTTGCATTTTCAACAGGCCTCCGCCACTGAGCGAAGCCCAAATTGATCCTTGTTTGTCTTCAATGAGCGAGTAGATAGGCAAACCTTGCGACTGTGGCAACATCTGGTTTTGATCAGTAAGGATCATGAAACGATCATTTTGTTTGTCGTAGGTGTACAACTTTCCTTCCCAGGTTCCCACAATCAGGGTATGATCTTTCAATGACAAAATACTGGTCACCGTATTCATTTCTGATTGTTGGTTTAAGCCAACAAAATTGGGATAATAACGCAGCCGGTAAGGTTCATTGCCTTCGTCAAATGCAAAAATTCCCAGGTTGTTTTTATCTGAAAACCAGTAAGTATCCTCAATTTTTTTCAGGGTAAAAATAAAGCGGGGCATTGGTATGTTGTTTCCCGAAAAGGATACAGGCTCAAGATTTCCGCTTCGCTGATTCAATTTCAGCATGCCTTTTCCCCAACTTCCGGCAAACAAGTTGGTTCCGCTAAAATCAATCATGGAAATGATATCTGGGTTGTCGGCTCCCCCGGCTGTTGATAGTTTATTGAAATGTTGCTGTCTTTCAACCAATGAATAGAGGCCGCTTTCGGAGCCAATCATCAACACATTGTGATGGGTATACAGCAACGAATTAATGTTCAGTTTCAGGGCACGGTTCTCTGCTGTTGCTGAATAACTGGTCAGTTGTTTACTGTCGACGTTATATTCAAACAAATCCTCGAAGGTTCCGATGAGAAATTTCCGTTCGTTATAATGATTGCTTTTCAGCATGGATTTGATCCGGTAGTTCAGGATTTTTTCGACTTTGATGCCCGCAGCAGTATTGAGATAATACAGCCCGTTTAGGGTTGATACCATGAACTCGTTTTCAGAAACACTGGCCAATTCTGCAATATGTACATCGAAAAGTTCATGCGAAAGAGGTGTAAAGGTTTCATTTTCAAGGTTAAAATAAATCAATGCATTGCTACCGAGCAAGACAGTGTTTTCATTGACAGGAACAATTTCTGAAACCTGGGTTGAATGCAGTCCTTCGGGGTGAGTTGCCGGACTGTACGAGCGGATAATGTTCCCCAGAGAGTCGATCTTATAAAATCCGCCTCTTTCGGTACCTGCCAGCATAAAGCCACCGGGCATTTTGCACAGGGCAATCACATTGTTGTCGCTTATTTGATGGTCAACATCGGCGAGTGAGTGATAATTGGTGATCTGGTAGCTTGTCAGATCGATCCGGTATAGGCCGGTCACAAACGATCCGACCCACAAATAGTTACCTTCAATGAGCAGGTCTTCGATTTTTAATGCAGCAAATTGCGGGTTGATGGTCGAAAAGTTGATGACTTCGTAACCATCGTAACGGTAGAGTCCTTTCCAGGTTCCCATCCAGATAAAACCGGCTTCATCCTGTGCCAGACAATT
>JAFGVJ010000034.1 GCA_016938055.1 Prolixibacteraceae bacterium | reverse complement strand
TTGGATTTCAGGACCAAACAGCAGGATGGAACCGGCTTTGACATACAGCGGAATGATATCGAGCGGCGCATCGGCTTTGATGGTTTGCCCGCCCTTGAAGAATTCGTTGGTATAGAAATCGAACCAACCCTGGTGTTCGGGCAGATAAACTTCGCGGTCGCGCTGTTCATAAACGCCTACCGGACAAACCATGAGTGATGGTCCGAACAGGTATTGATCGGCAATGCCTTCTACATTGCTGTCGTTCGCAAAGTCCATCACCAGGCCACGCATCATAGTGGCATCGTGGTGATAAGCATTACCGGCCAAAGAATAAATATAGGGCATTAAACGGTATCGCAGCTGGTTGTAATACAGCATTGACGCATATTCGGGAGTGCCTTTTGGAGCAATGTTCCAGATTTCGCGGTAGGGGAACTGGCCGTGAATGCGGAACAGCGGACAGAAAGCCCCGAACTGGAACCAGCGGGTGTTCAGTTCCCGCCATTCTTTCTGATCGGCAGCATTGGGGCGCTCGTAACGACGTTCAACGGCAAAACCGCCAATATCGGTAGTCCAATAGGGAATGCCCGATAAACCTGTATTGATCCCGGCTGCCCACTGGTCGCGCAAATCGCTCCATCGTGATACAATGTCGCCACTCCAGGTGGCTGCGGCATAACGCTGCTGGCCTGCATACATCGAGCGGGTAAGGATGAAGACCCGTTTGTCGGGGTTGGTATTGCGTTGTCCCTCGTAAACACCTTTGGCCTGTTGCAGGGAATAGGCGTTGAAATATTCGGTGCCATCGCCCAGGTAATTGGGGGTGAGGGTCGATTTCTTCTCTCTGAGCGAAACATTGGAATGGATGTCGGGTTCAGTGGCATCGAGCCACCAGGCATCAAAACCTTTGCTGAAGAGCTTGTTGTTCAAGCCTTCCCAGAAAGCTTTCCGGGCTTCGGGATGATAGGCATCGTAAAAGGTTGAAAGGTAACCCTGTGCAATCCAGTCGAGGTTACCAAGGTCTACGTTTTTGGTGAATAGCCAACCATTCTTCTCGAAATGCTCATAATTTTCTGTACCTACATAAAACTTGGGCCAAACCGAAATCATGATGTTCGCGTTCAGTTTGTGTACTTCTTCATTCATCTTTTGGGCATCGGGGAAACGTTCCAGGTCAAAGTCATGGTCGCCCCACTTGTCCTGGGGCCAATAGTTCCAGTCAAGCACTATGTTGTCAAAAGGAATTTGACGTTTCCGGTATTCTTTCACCACATCGAGCAGTTCGTCCTGGGTTTTGTAGCGCTCGCGGCTTTGCCACAAGCCCATGGCCCATTTGGGCATGATGGGCGCTTTCCCGGTAAGACTTCTGTATCCGGCAATTACTTCATCGGCATTGTTGCCTTCAATCACGTAGTAATCGATTTGTTTGCCTGCTTCGGCCCAGAGTGATAAATCCTGCTGCAGTTCGGCATATGCGCCATCGAGGTAGGTGAGGCCAATGTATGAAACACCTGCATCGGGTTTCCACTCAATTTTCAGCTGGTGTTTTTCACCGGCTTTCATGGCAATGTTGAATTTGTTGAACCAGGGATTCCAGCACTGGCGCCAGTTGTCGAACAATTGTTCTCCATCGACCCAGACTTTGTAATAACCGGCTGCCCAGAGTTTGAATTTGTGAACCCCATCGGCATTGGCCTCCAGTGAACCTTCCCAAACAACAGTACTTTTTTCTGTCATTTTGAAACCTTCGGGGTAATTCTTTTGCTCTTCGAGGGTGGTATAATCGATACTTTGCTCAACCCGGGTGGTGTATAGCTGATCATCCACATCGTAATAACGGGTTGTGAGACCGCCTTCAATGCCATCGGCATCGTACAATTTCAGGCTCGAAACCGGACCATAGGTGCGCGGATCACCAAAACGGGTAATGGAGTAATTGTCCCAGAGTAACCCGTATTTTTTATTGGAATACAGGAAAGGAACAACTGCAACAATGTTGTTTTGCTGCAATTCGACATCGAGGCCTTTGTAATTGACTTCGCCATTCTGGTGCTGTCCAAGGCCGTAAAAGGCCTCATCGGCAGGCGAATCGAACACCACCTGAAAGCTGGACTCGGGCAGCTTTGGATCGATGTTGGAACCATAGGCACGTTGTTTCTCCTGGAGTATTGCTTGGCCATTGGCATCGAGAAAGCGAATCTTCCCGCTTTGTTTGTTCACCAGGGCGGTCATCCGGCTGGTCTGCAACTGAATTTCACTGCCCGTTTCTGCAATGGTATAGGCTGTGCTGGTATCAGGACTGATGTTCACCATCAGGCTGTTATCGGCCGGAAAATCCTCACCGGGTTTGCTTACCGATACGCGGATGATGTTCTCGGCATAGCATTCCAGCCGTACTTTTTCACGGGTTTTTTTCACCGGAATGATCACTCCGTGCTCGGTTTGTTCAAAACCTGCCTGGTTGCAGGCAACTGCTATCAACAGGAGCAAAAAATAAGAAAGTCTCTTCATTGGTTCACACTTGTTTAATTTCAACTACACATTTTTACAGCTTACGAAAGTAACTAGGACCTTTTAATAACAGTGGTGTTTATTGTCTGTTATCAAGGCGTGAAATGTATAATACCTGGCTCATTCGGGGACTTTCAATCTTAAATGGTGTGGTCAGCAGTGTTGTTCCCAAATTGTTTCACAAATTGAGAAGGGGTCATTTTGTATTCGTTTTTGAAGTGCTTGGTAAAATAACGCGGATCGTTGAATCCTACTTTGTAGGCCACTTCCATCACCGTGAGCTGGCTTTTTTCAAGCAGTTGGGCAGCCCTTCGGATGCGCATGATACGGATGTATTCAATAGGAGTTTTCCCGGTGAGTGATAACAGCTTGTTGTACAAATGGGCGCGACTGATCCCAATTTCAAGACTCAGTTTTTCGACCGAAAAATCGGGTTCCTGCATGTTTTTTTCAGTCAGGTCTTTCACCTTTAACAGGAATTTCTCGTCGAGAGAGGTGATGCTGATATCTGAAGGTTTGATTTCGAAATTCTTCGCATACAGGGTTCTTAGCTTCTGACGTTGTTCAATCAATTTCCGGATGCGCAGTTCGAGCATTTCGAAATTGAAAGGCTTGGTGATGTAGTCATCGGCGCCGGTTTCCAGTCCTTCATAAATGTGCTGGTCGGTTGAGCGGGCTGTGAGGAGAATTACGGGGATGTGCGAAGTCCGTTTGTCGGTTTTGATTTTTCGGCAAAGGTCAATGCCATCGATCCCCGGCATCATAATGTCCGATACGATGAGGTCGGGCATTTGATCAAGGATTACTTCCCATGCTTTATTTCCGTTTTCGGCTTCCAGAATCAAGTATTCCGATTTTAGGTTGTCTTTCAGGTAAAAACGGATGTCGGGGTTGTCGTCGGCCAGCAGTAATTTGCAGGTTTGTCCTTCGGGCTTTAGCAGGTTGGGTGCAGTAACTTCGGCCTTTTCTACCTTCTCGGCAATCACTTCTTCGATATAACCCAGTTGCTCGGCCTGACCTTTAACGGGCAAAATTGCCGTGAATTTACTACCCACGCCGGGAACACTTTCCAATTTGATTTTCCCTTGGTGCATCTGTACAAACTCGCGGGTGAGCGACAGGCCAATGCCGCTGCCCTTGTTCACAATGACCCCCTCGGGAATGTTTTGAACAAAGCGCCCAAAAATGGCCTCTTGTTTTTCCAGGGGAATTCCAATGCCGGAATCCTTCACAACCAGGTGTACAAAATTCTGGGATCCGCCGGTGTCATCGTACAATATTGATACGGAAATGCTTCCATCCTCAGCGGTAAACTTAAAGGCATTTGACAAGAGGTTGAATAGTATTTTTTCAATTTTATCGTAATCGAAAGCAGCCTTCAATTCGTTCACATTCGACGAAAAAGTCAGTTTGATGTTGCGTGACTCTGAAAGATCGGAAAACGATTCGGTAGTTTCCTTACAGAATGATATAAATTCCCCTTCACGCACGTCGAGGGTAAGGCCCTGCACTTCGAGTCTTCTGAAATCGAGTAATTGGTTGACCAGGTTCAGCAGGCGCCGGGCATTGCGCTGTATCAGTTTGAGTTGTTCTTTTTGCCAGGGTTCATTGGTGCTTTTGATGATCCGTTCCAGGGGAGAGAGGATCAGGGTGAGCGGTGTTCTGAATTCGTGACTGATGTTGGTGAAAAACTTCAATTTCAGCAGGTCCATTTCGTGAATTTTTGCTGTTTCGAGTCTTTCCTGCTGAATCAGGTATTTGTTCCTTTCCCGTTTTATGATGGTTTGAATGGTGAAGAAAATCATTGCCAGTACTACCACCAGGTAAAGGGAGTAGGCCCATTTGGTTTTCCAGAAGGGGGGCAGAACTTCAATGTTGAGGACGATTTCTTCCGATCGCTGTGCATTGTCGTGGTCCGAGGCATAGAGCCTGAACGTGTAGTTTCCGGGATGCAGGTTGGTATAGGTTGCCTCTCTCCGCAAAGCATCGGTGGTGGTCCATTCTTCGTTGAAGCCGTCGAGTTTGTAGTGAAAGAGGGTTTTTTCGGGGTTCAGGTAATTGATGGCCGCAAAAACAAGCGAAAAAGTTTTCTCGGTATGTTTGAAACTGATGCTTTGGACATCATTTAAGGATTGAGGCAGGATGACCCGTTCGTTGATGAGTTGCCCGATTTCCACTTCGCGGTTTTGCACTTTCAGGGCTGAAAAAACAACAACCGGGTTTCGCAGGCTTGTCGTCAGATGATCGGGGTGAAAAATGCTGAACCCGTCGGAACCTCCGAAGATCAGTTCTCCCTTTCGGGTTTTGAACGCTGCATGTTCGTTGAATTCCTTGCCATGGAGGCCATCTTTTTCGTCATAATTTTTAATGCTGAAACGAAAACTGTTGTCCCTTGCATCTTCAATAATCAAGTTGCAAAGTCCACCGGGAGTAGCCAACCACATGTTGCCGTCGTTAGCTTCCAGAATGGTCAGGATGTTGTCATCGGGCAATCCGTTTTCACGGCTCAACACCTTGAATTTTTTTGAGGCGGGAAAGTAGATGTTTGCCCCTTCGCGGGTAGCTACCCACACCCAGCCACGGCTGTCGCAATAAATATCGAGGGCCAGGTTGCTGCTGAGGGTATTGTCCGATTGTTCGTTCCGCACCATTTGCAGAAAACTTCCCGAATGTTTGTCGTATTCGACAATGCCATTGGCCGTGGCGAACCACATGTTGCCGTTGAGATTTTCCGACATCGACATCACGAAGTTTGAGTTGGAAGAGCTGCTATAGGGTGTAAAACGACTGAAGGTCCCGGTTCCGCTGTTGAATCGGGCGATGCCTTCGCCCAATGTGCCAATCCATAGATGCTTTTCACGGTCTTCGTGCAAGGACCAGATATTGTTGTTGGGGATAGAAAGCGGATTGCCCGGTTGGTGAAGGTAGTGGTGGAATCGTTTCCCGTCGAAATAATTCAAGCCACCGGTATAAGTTCCTAACCAAATGCCACCCCGGTGATCGGTGCACATATCTACAATCACATCGCTGCTGAGGCTGTTGGGATTGTTCGCTTGATGGCGGAAAGTGGAGAACTTGTCCTGTTTGCGATCGAAAAAAATGAGCCCTCCGCCATTGGTTCCTATCCAGAGATTGCCCTCACGGTCTTCGGCAAAAGTGTTGACATCTTCGTTGCTCAGCCAATCATCGCGTGAGGTATTGAGGGTGTAGGTGGTAAACTTAAACAATTCGGGGTGGTAATAATTGACTCCCTTTTTGTAAGTGCCTATCCAAATAATGTTGTCATCGTCGCAGATCAGGGAGGTGATGCTGTTTTGCGAAAGACTGTTTTTGTCACCCACTTCATTCACATAAACACTGGTTTCACCGCTTATGGGGTCAATCACATTCAAACCGCCATGGTCGGTTCCAACAATGATGTTCCCGTCCTTATCGGTAGTCATGCACGAAATGTTGTCATGGCTCAGGTGGTTTTTTGATAAATGGCTGTTGTAGCGGGTGATGCTTAGTGCTTTGGAGTTGAACTTGTAAATCCCTTTATCGTCGTTGATTAAAAAAATCCAGGCTTGTTGGTTCCGGTCAATCATCATGTTGTAATCGTTGGACGATTCGGGTATTTGGCTGAGAATACTGCTATAGCGGTTGATTACCTTGAAGGATTTTGGATCAAAAATTTCAATAGCCACTCCTTTGTTGAGGATCCAAAAATTACCTTCTTTGTCCACCGAGATGTCATGAATGTCATAGGGGAGTAAAATCTTTCCCCTTTCGGCATGTACCACAGAATCAGTGCCTGCAGGCACTTTGTAAAGGCCGTTTTCGCGATGAACCATCCAGAAATTCTTTTCCTGATCCGTAAAAAAATCAATGTAGTTGTCTCGGGGAAGTTCCTTGTTTTTGTTGAAAATTGGATGATTGGTGCTGAAACTGCAAGATACAGGATCGAAAATGGTGAGTCCGCTGGCTGTGATGATCCACAATTGTCCATCGGGATCTTCAAAAATGCGGTTCACATTGTTGTCGGGCAGCGAAGTGCTGTCGCCTTTCATTTTAAAGTAAGTTTTCACCGAATAGCCGTCAAAACGGTTGAGTCCGTTCACCGTTCCAATCCAGATGTAGCCGCGACTGTCCTTATGAATGGCTTTCACCTGATTGCTCGATAAACCACTATTGATATCGAGATGTTTGAAGCGTAGCTGAGCGTTTTGCGACCAGAGCGGCACAAACATCATCCATAAGAGCATGAAAAGGATGCAATGTTTCAATCGTTTTACCATGTTCCCTTGACCTTGAATGCCAGCTCCAAAGATAAGTGCTAAAAGCTGAACTAGCAGTCAGAATCGCTAGAGAATGTTTCTCAAATGTTAAATCCGTTTATTTTTTATGACTTCATTTAAAAATTTTAAGTCAAAACCTTGTTCAAATAAATATCCTACTATATTTGTAGCATAAAATTGACAAAATGAAATTTACCACTTCCCATAGCAACAATACAATGTCGGGCAACATGATGTGTATGTGCCGTGACTTTGCTATGCAGAAGGGTAAACTTCCGTTTTAAGGAGATATTAAATAGTTATACCATAGCCCTTCTGGATTCCGGAAGGGTTTTTTTTTGCTTTAAACCCATGGAACGAAATTATCTGCCAGTCTCGATCGACATTACCGGCGCCCGAATTTTGGTGTTGGGGGGCGATGAGCAAGCCTTCAAAAAAATTCAGATTCTCCGGCGTTTTGGGGCTGCGGTCGAAGTAGTTTCACGGCGCATTGAGGATAGCATTCTCAAGCTGGAAATACCCTACAAACTCAAACAATATGAATCTATCGATCTGGATGGTTGTTTGTTGGTTTATTCCTGCCTGAACAACCATGAAACGGATTTGCAGGTATTGGCCGATGCAACAGCCCGTGGCATTCTTTGCAACATTCACGATCGGCCTGAACTTTGTCGCTTTATTTCTCCGGCTGTTTATCAAAACCGTAACATGACTGTAGCCGTGGCTTCCAATGGATTAAATGTACACAACAGCATTCAATTGCGTGATCATCTGGCAACTTACTTAAATGAGCACATTCAAAAAATAATCGACTTATGAATACCACCCTGAATCCATTTTCACCCGACCAGCAGCAAGTTCTGTCACAACTGCTAAAAGGGGCAAGCCCCGATCAGCTCTATTGGCTGAGTGGGTTTATTTCCGGAATTTCGGAACAGCAAAGAGTGACCAACACGCAACAAATTGTTGCAGCATCACTGAGTTCATCATCAGAAACGAAGCTGACCATTTTGTACGGGACCCATACCGGGCATAGTGAAGCCATAGCCCGCGAATTGGCAGTTATGGCTGAACGCAAGGGTATTTTGGTGAAACTGTCGAGCCTCGATGAGTATAAAATCCGCGATCTTGTAAAGGAACGGCACCTGGCCCTGGTGGTGAGCACCCATGGTGAAGGTGAACCGCCACTCATGGCCGAAGCATTGCATGAATACCTGAAAACCGGAAAGGTAAAGTTGCCGCACTTGCACTATGCCGTGCTGGCCCTTGGCGATCGTAGTTATAAGCATTTTTGCCAAACAGGGATCGATTTTGACGAAGCCTTCAAAGCAGCCGGAGGAAAGGAGCTTTTGCCCATTGTGACTTGCGATGTTGCCTACGAATCAGAAGCAGGTCAGTGGGTTACACGTTTGATTGGAAGCTTTGACAAGGTTGAAACAGTGCAGCCACAAATCGATGAGGCTGTTCCAATAACCCCAACAAAGTCTGTTTATTCACGACAAAATCCCTTTCTGGCGCCGGTCATCGAACAACGAAAAATTACCGGTCGCCACTCCGACAAGGAAGTGTGGCATGTGGCGCTTTCGCTGGAGGATTCAGGCCTGCGTTACGAGCCCGGCGACGCGGTGGGCATTTTCTCCAACAACTCACCCGAACTGGTGCAACAACTTATTGACTTCACCGGTTTTGCACCCAATACCACCATTACTACCAAGTACGACGACGTGACCTTGTATGAAGCTTTGTTCCATTATTTTGAAATAACGGTACTAACCCGGAAAGTGTTGATGGACTATGCAAACATTGTGCAACAGCCTTCTCTACAAAGCTTGATCGAAAACGATGCTGCCCTGGATGAATACGTAGCGCAACATGATTTGCTCGATTTATTGCAGGATTTTCCCGGAAAAATTACGGCCCATCAGCTCATCAATACCCTGCGTTATTTACCTCCCCGCTTATATTCCATCTCGTCGGGTGCTGCAGCCAATCCCGAAGAAGTCCACCTGACCATTGCCAAGGTGAAATACGAACACCGTGATCGACTTCGAAAAGGTGCTTGTTCTTCCTTTATTTCAGACCGCTTGCCGGCCAACGAGAAGATCCCGCTCTTCATTGAGAAAAATGTGAATTTCAGGCTACCAGCAAGCGACAAAGCACCGTTGATCATGATTGGTGCCGGAACAGGAGTTGCTCCTTATCGTTCATTCTTACAGGATATTGAAGAATTGGGACGCAACAATAAAACCTGGTTGATTTTTGGAGAACGAACTTTCACTAACGATTTTCTGTACCAGGTGGAATGGCAGCGCTTTCTGCAAAAGGGAGTTTTGAGCAAGATCGATCTGGCTTTCTCGCGCGATCAGGAGCAGAAAGTATACGTTCAGCATAAACTGCAGGAAAATGCAGCTGCATTGTATGATTGGTTGGAACAGGGGGCCAGCTTGTACGTTTGTGGCGACAGGAAGAAGATGTTCAACGATGTGCAGCAAACCCTTCTGGAAATCATCCAAACCCAGGGAGGTGTATCTGAAGACAAAGCCCGTGAATATCTGAAAAAGTTAAAACGTGAGAAGCGCATGCAAACGGATGTGTATTAGTGAAAAGAAACAAGATAAAAGAAGGAAGACGGGAAACGGAAGCTATAGCGTTTCAGGAAGTTTCAGGCATTTTCAAATTTTCAAATTGTCACATTTACAAATTATCTATGAGCAACATTGATTGGAGCACCTTGTCGGAGGTGGAAAAAATAAAATACGACAGCAATTACCTGCGGGGGAGCATTGCCGAAGGTCTGAAGGATGAAGTGACGGGTGCCATCGCGCTTAACGACCGCCAACTTTCCAAATTTCACGGCATCTATCAGCAGCACGACCGGGACCTGGAGCGGGAACGAAAACAACAACTGCTGGAACCGGCTTACAGCTTCTTGATCAGGGTGCGCATGCCAGGCGGGCTGTTAACACCAGCGCAATGGCTCCGCATGGACGAGCTATCGGAGCAATATGCCAATGGTACTTTGAAATTGACTACCCGTCAGGCTTTTCAGTTGCACGGGGTGTTAAAACGAAACCTGAAAACTACCATTCAGGAAATCAATCACAGCTTGCTGGATACCATCGCGGCCTGTGGCGACGTGAACCGGAACGTGATGTGCCACCCTAACCCCTCAGAATCGGTGCTGCACCAGCAATTGTACGAAACAGCCAGGGCTATTTCGGAGCATCTTGCCCCCAAAACCTCGGCTTATCACGAAATATGGCTGGATAAAAAACTGATAGCAGGTGGCGAAAAAGATTTTGAACCCATTTATGGTCGTACCTATCTTCCCCGTAAGTTCAAAATCGGTCTGGTATTGCCTCCTTACAACGATTGTGATGTTTTCTCGCAGGACCTAGGCTTCATCGCCATCGTTGACGATGGGAAAATTGCCGGCTACAATGTGGTGCTTGGTGGCGGCCTCGGATCCACCTTTGGTATCAGGGAAACCTATCCGCGTTTGGGAACGGTTATTGGCTACTGTGCTCCCGACCAGGTGATTGAAGTGGCTGAAAAAGTTGTCGTTGTGCAGCGCAACGAAGGGAACCGGAAAGACCGCAAATTGGCCCGATTGAAGTATACCATCGACCGCCTGGGCATCGAAGGCTTTGTGGCTTTGTTGCACGAGCAGCTGTCATTTCAGTTACAAGCAGCACGTTCCTTCCAGTTTTTAAGGAATGGCGATCGCTATGGCTGGCGGAAAGGCCCCGACGGACTTTGGAACCTTACCCTTTTTGTAGAAGGCGGAAGGGTGAAGGATAGGGACAACTTCAGACTAAAAAGCGCTTTGCGCGAAATTGCCACTTTCCACGATGGTCACTTTATCCTCACAGGCAACCAGAACCTGATACTGGCCAATGCTTCGCCAGCTACAAAAAGTAAAATCAACCACTTACTATTGATACACGGGGTGAAGCCTCAGGAAATTTCGGGACTGAGAAGCAATTCCATTGCCTGCGTGGCTTTGAATACCTGCGGCTTGGCTTTTGCCGAAGCGGAACGTTACCTGCCTGCACTGATTGACAAACTGGAAGTATTGCTGAATGAATACGGCTTGTTCAAGGATGAAATGGTGATCAGGATGACCGGATGCCCCAATGGTTGCGGGAGGCCCTCGCTGGCCGAGATTGGTTTCATCGGGAAGTCACCGGGGCATTACAACCTGTACCTGGGCGGCAATTTCACCGGAAGCCGCCTGAATGCACTGTACCGCGAAAACATAACAGAAACTGAAATCCTGGATGCCCTGAAACCCATCTTTGCCGATTATGCTGCCAACCGTGGTAAGGGTGAACATTTCGGGGATTTTGTAGTTCGCAAAAACTATGTAAAAACTCCCGATGAAGGGCGTGAATTTGTCCATTAAAAACGTAAATTGAAACCATGGCGAAAGCAAAAAAAATTTCCATCATTGGTTTGGGCTGGCTGGGCTTACCGCTGGCCAATACATTGCTGGAACAGGGTTACGACGTGAAAGGAACCGTTACCTCTGCCGAAAAGGCACTTCAAATATCAGCTCAGGTGCCAACGGTATCGGTGTTGACCTTAAAAAGCGACGGCATCGATCTGACCGATGCATCCGTTTTCGACTGTGAAGTGCTGATCATCAACTTACCGCCCAGGCGGGTGGCTTCCATCGAGGAGATCTATCCTGCACAGGTAGCACAATTGCTGCCTTACATCCATGAAGCAGGCATTCAACGGGTGCTATTTGTTTCATCAACCTCGGTTTACCCCGAGGTGAACCGCGAGGTGGATGAACTTGAAACCCGCCTGCCTGATAAACCCGGCGGGATAGCTTGTTTACGTGCCGAGCATTTGCTGCAAAACGAGAAGGCTTTCAGGACTACGGTGCTTCGCTTTGGCGGACTCATTGGCCCCGGCCGTCAGCCCCACCGCTTCATGCAATATGGCGTGACCAACAGCGGAGGCAACATACCGGTCAACCTCATTCACCTCGACGATTGCATCGCGATCATTCAGTACATCATTGAAAAGGAAATATGGGGGGAAGTACTGAATGCTTGTTGCCCCGAGCATCCTACCCGTCGTGAATTCTACTCCAGGGCTGCCATTCAGGCCGGCATTGCACCTCCGGTTTTTTTGGACGATGAGGAACTGGTTTACAAGCAAGTGAGCAGCCGGAAACTGGTCCATGACCTGTCCTATCGATTCAAATACCAAAGCCCGCTCGATTTTTTCGTTTAGCCTGGTCAGAAACTTCCTAAGAACATTCATCATGAATCACCTGATATCCATCACCGGAGCTGGCCCGGGCGATCCGGAATTGCTGACCCTGAAAGCCCACCAGCGCATAAGCACTGCCGAAGTAGTGATTTATGACGCTTTGCCCGGCGATGCCATCTTAAAACTGGCACCGGCCAATGCTACATTTTTATATGCCGGGAAACTGGCCAACGACGGGCAAGACCAGTCGTTCCGTCAGGCAGCCATCCATCAGCTTTTGTTGCAGATGGCCCGAAAGGGCAAGCGCATCGTCAGGCTGAAAGGTGGGGATCCCATGATTTTTGGCCGTGGGGCTGAAGAAATTCGCTTTTGCCAAAAGAACAATCTCAATTACGAGGTGATCCCCGGTGTATCGGCGGCACTAGCTGCAGCTGCAGAATATGAAATTCCGCTAACCGAACGCCACAAAAGTTGCATGGTACTCTTTTGTGCCGGGAGCAGGGCCCGGGGCTGTATGGACCAAATTGATACAGTACTTTCGGTCTTACGAAGCGGTTCCACCGTTTCGATATACATGGGTTTGTCGAAACTGGAAAGCATGTCCGAATCACTGCTTAGCGCGGGGCTTGCGCCCCACACGCCGGTCAATATCCTGTCGAATGTTTCACAAGCAGGCAGTTCCTGTGTGACTGGCAGATTAGACCAAATAGCCGGCATAGCGGGAAAGGTTCGACCGGCAAGTCCAGCCATGATCATCATTGGGGAACATGCCGAAAGAATTACACTGACAGCAGGCTGTTACAATGCCGGAACTGTGACGGCAGATAAACTCCGGGCAAAGCCTCCGGCACAAGTACAAAATATCTTTTCGAATATTTTATGATGCTGGTGAATGAATTTTGAGTTGATGCTACAACCATTTCTTTCGTTTAAAATAGAAGAGCATGATCACTACCATGGTGATCATTACCCCCCACATGATGAAGTAGCTATAGCGGTAATGCAGTTCGGGCAGGTAATCGAAGTTGGTGCCATATACCCCAACGATAAAGGTGAGCGGGATGAAAATGGCCGCGAAAATAGTGAGGACTTTCATGACATCGTTGGCGCGGTTGCTCAGGGTGGTGTTGCAAATGTTGAGCTGGTCGCTGATCATGGTATGATACATTTCAACGGTTTCGAGTGCATGGGTCAATAAATCGTCAAGGTCGTTGAAATAGGGCCGGGTGGATTTGTTGATCAGTCCCGAGTCGGAAATCTTGATTCTTCCTGAAACTTCCAGCGCTGGTCTGATTGCTTTCCTGATGAAACTGAGTTCAGTTTTCAAGCGGTAAATATCATTAATGGTTTCTTTCCTCACATTCGATAATACTTTCAATTCGTTGCCTTCAACCAGCTCCCCCAGTTGCCCGATACTCAGCAGGTATTGATCGGCCATGGTATCGATGATTCTGTAAAAGAGATAATCGGGCCGGCTTCCCCGCAATTTGCCAAAGTTCTGACGCAGTTTTTCCCTGATGGGATTAAACATGTCGCCTACTTTTTCCTGAAAAGTCACTACAAAGTCAGGGCCGAGAATCACACTGAGCTGATCAGCAGCAATATTCCTTTTTTCCTCGATGAAACGGACATGTTTTAAAAAAACTACCATGGTATCGTTTTCTTCCATCACTTTTGGACGCTGGTCGGTGTTCATGATGTCCTCCAGCGCCAATGATGAAAGTTTGAAATGTTCACCTATTTGGCCGATGAGCCCTGGGTCGTGCAAACCATCAACATTCAGCCAGTTAACGTGGTCTTCTTTCATCTTCAATAAAAGTTCCTGCAATTCTGTCGATTCATGTTCTTCCAGATTGGTTTTATTGTAACTGATGAGCCTTAAACGTGGCTGTTCCATCTTTTTACTACCGATGAAAGTGAGGGAACCCGGCGATTGCCCAATCAGTTTTGCTCTGTTTTTCAGAAAACGTGCCATGTCAGGTGGTTTTTAATAAGTTTCCTAAGTTCAGCAAAATAAGGCATAATAAAAAAGAAAGTGCTCACATTCACTTAAGTGAATACTTAACGCATTAAAGATCAATAAGTCTTTTTATTTTTCATAACATTTTATGATTGTACAATTAAAACAAAGCTGCTTTCTTTGTGGCGAAATCAACAACCATCGTTTTTCTGAAACCAATAAAAAACCATACAATCCGGAAACTGGCTGCCATCATGCTGGTAATTCTCATCGGCGGAATGGCCATGATGAAAACCACTTTTACGCATACCCATGTGCTGGAGAACGGAGAGTTGGTGATTCATGCACATCCTTATCAGAAGCAAAACGATGCTTCACCTTTCAAGCAACATACCCATTCATCTTATCAGCTGGCAATGATCGACAACCTGGGAACCATGTTCATTTTGGCCTTGTCCCCTTTGATCATCCTGTTGGCCGGAATGCCGGTTATTTGGTTCGTGCAGGGTCTGATGCCTGCTGAAGTCCCGGCAATGTTCCTCAAAGGGAGATCGCCACCCACTTGTTGCTGATCTTCTCAAGAGGTTGATCCTTTTCCGGGGAAAGTTCCCTGAATCAAAAATCAATGATCAAGTATTCATACCAACTTTTTTCGCTTGCAACAGGTATGCCTGTGTAAGGGATTAAAAAACATCATTTTCAACGATCAAGCCATGTTTATAAAGAAAAAATATATGGGCGCATTCCTGCTTTTTATGGCACAGGTGATGCTGCAACCGGTTTTTGCCCAAAAAATGAAAACCGATACCCACATCATTGGTGATGTGCAATGCAAAGGGGAGCATCTTCCCTTTATCAACATCACCATCGATGGAAGTACCATCGGCACCTCAACCGACCTGAGCGGACATTATCAACTGCTGAATATACCGGCAGGAAACCATTCAGTCAGGGCCAGTGGAGTGGGTTACAAAGAAGTGGTAAAAACAGTGAGCACAAAGCCCGGGGAAACCATCGAAATCAAGTTTGTTGTTGAAGAAGATGTCCTGAATGTGGAAGAAGTACTGGTGAGCGCCAGCCGAAATGGCACCAACCGTTCTGAGGCCGCGGTCATCATCACGGCACTTTCGCCCAAATTATTTGCCGAGACCCAATCGGTAAACATTGCCGAAGGGCTTTGTTTCACGCCTGGATTACGCACCGAATGCAATTGTACAAATTGTGGTTTTACCCAGCTCAGAATGAACGGGATGGAAGGTCCATATTCCCAAATACTGATGAACAGCCGCCCGGTTTTTAGTGGACTGGCTGGGGTATATGGTCTGGAACTGATCCCGGCCAACATGGTGGAACGACTGGAAATTATCAGGGGAGGTGGCTCTGCCTTGTTTGGCGGAAGCGCCATTGCCGGTACCGTGAACATCATTACCAAAGAGCCTCAGCTGAATACTTTCAGTATCGACGGGCGAACCAGCTTGATTGGTATCGGGGAAGCGGCTATGGACAGACCGGTGATGGACAAGCAGGTCAGTTTGAATGCTTCGGTGGTTACCGGCGACAGCAAATCGGGGGGCTATGTGTACGGACTGATGCGCAACAAAGAAGCCTATGATGAAAACAACGACGGTTTTACCGAGTCGGTGATGCTTGACAACTCCACCTTTGGTTTTAGCCTTTATCACAAACCGGGTTCACGGAGCAAGTTATCACTCGACGGCTACCGCCTGAATGAATTTCGCCGCGGTGGAAACCTCCTGCACAAGCTGCCTCACGAAACCGATGTGACCGAAATGGTTGATCATCTGGTGAGCGGGGTCAACCTGGCTTACGACCAGTTTGTACGCAAACACGACAAAATCACACTATATGCTGCTGGGCAGGGAGTTAAACGTGACTCCTATTATGGAGCCAATTTTGATCCCTCGGCCTATGGATTTACCAAAGACTTTACCTCCTCGGCAGGCCTTCAGTATGTAATCAATACCGAAAACTGGCTAAAGGGTAACGGCACAACTGTTCTGGGGATCGACAACAACAATAACCGGATTCTGGATTCCAAACTGGGTGCCAATGGCGATGAGAATACGGTCATCACCAATCAAATGGTGAACACCATTGGTTCGTTTGTGCAACACGATTTGAAAACCGAACATTTGAACATCGGACTGGGGCTCCGCCTCGATCAGTACAATATCAGCGACCTGGAGCACAACCTTGGAAATTACCGGAACCTGGTGCTGGCTCCGCGTGCCAACGTTTTGTATAAACTCAGCTCCAATTACCGTTTCAGGGTGGGTTATGCCAAGGGTTACCGTGCACCCCAAGTGTTCAGTGAAGACCTGCACATCGAGATGGTAAATGCCCGCAGGGTGGAACATTTCAACGATGAAAACCTTGTACAAGAAACATCGCATGCCTTTACCGCTTCGTTCAATGCCAATTTCTTTCTGGGGCCAAGCATCAACGAAATATTGCTGGAAGGCTTTTACACCCGGCTGAACAACCCTTTTGCCGATGAGTATTTTCCGCTCGACAATGAGGGGAGCTGGGCATACAAGCGGATCAATGCCACCGATGGGGCCATGGTCAGTGGCTTGAACCTCGAGATCAATTCAAGCCTGAGCAAAACCATTGAAATGCAAATAGGCTTTACCCTTCAAAAAAGTGAATTTGAAGTGGCTCAGGCCTGGGGTGAAGAAGAAGGTCATGTGAGCAAAAGCTTTGTGAGGAGCCCTAATTCCTATGGTTATGCCACCCTGGGCTGGGAGCTTGGAAATAATTTTAAGACGAACTTTTCGTTGAATTACACCGGTTCCATGCTGGTTCCGCATTTCGGTCTCGATCCGTCAACGACCGACCCGCTGGAGCTTCAGGCGCTGCGCAATGGCGATGTGATAGCCGGTGAGCGGCTTGAGCAATCAGAGTTATTTTTCATTGCCGACTGGCTGTTCAGCTATTCGGTACACCTGAGCGATGAAGCTGAGATCCAGTTTTATGCCGGGGTGAAAAACCTCTTCAACCAAAGCCAGCGTGAACACGACCGCGGTAAATTCCGCGATGCCGGTTACATTTATGGCCCCTGCCAGCCCCGCACCATCAACTTTGGGATTCGGTTCGGCAACCTCTTTTAAGGAATGAAAATGGCTGAGTTCTTGGGGTGTTCACTGAACTCAACCCGCACGATACGGACCCGGTTATCGGTTTCGGCCAGGATGAAAGGGTTCATTTTTTCATAAATGAACTGAGCATACCTTTCGGCACCTACCTGAGGGATAATCCGTAACTGGATGATCCCTTTGGCGTCGAGTTCTCTAAACATTTCGAGGTCGGGATCGTCTTCCGAAACCAGTGTGGTGTGGTCA
>JAFGVJ010000222.1 GCA_016938055.1 Prolixibacteraceae bacterium | reverse complement strand
TGTTCACGACAGGCGGAACAGGGATAGGAGAGCGGGACATTACTCCCGAAGTTGTTAAAGCAGCAATTGACAAAGAGATCCCCGGAATTATGGAGCACATCAGGACCAAGTACGGGGGTCAAAAACCAAGTGCCTTATTGAGCAGGGGTGTTGCCGGCGTCATTGGCAAAATGTTGGTTTTCACGTTGCCGGGCAGTCCCGGGGCGATCAAAGATTACTGTAGTGAAATTTTCAGGGTACTCGACCATGCCTATTTGATGTTACACGGTATTGACGGACATTAGAAGGTGATCATACTGCTTTTTCCAAAAACACAAATGGGAACCAATCTGTTCGATTGATTCCCATTTCGCCTTGGGAATTTGACTTCCTAAAGTGTCAGGTTACGGTTATTACCGGCCTTTGACTGTCTTTCGAGCGGCCATTGGCCCTTACCTTCCGAAACTGCCTGTTACAACAGCCTCTTCGGGTTGTCCGTTCGCCACATGCGTTTGGTTCCTCCTTACGGCCTCCCCACGTCTTTGCAACTTCCCGGACGAAGTGTTCGTTGCTCCCTTATGCATGGCTTTCACCCTGCAATCAGGCTTGTTCACATACCTTGCGGTTTGTTTACAATTCGCAGCCTATTGAAGTCTTTCGATTTCGCAAAACTGTTGCATTGAACTCAACCTGCAATTCAACCTTATTGAATTTACCACAGGACGAACCCGTGATTATTACGTATCCTTTTTATTTCCGAAGAAATTTCCGGTCGTACCTTCCATCTTGCGATTTGTAGTACTTACGTGCAGTTCTTCATTTTCGGGCTGTTCTTGCGTTCAGCCTTCCAATTGATCTTTCGCGGTTTTCACCGGTTCAGATTCATCGGGTTTGGATTCCGCGAACGGACCATCACACCGAAGGAAGCTTGCTTTCAATACCGGCATCGAACCCGGTTCTTTTGCTTGCGCAGCAGAAACCTTTTTGTAGTAGGGGATTGCTCCCGCTAACATGTTCTGTATTGTTCCGCGAGGGAACGCCACTGATGCCTCGACTCACAGTATACTTAAGAGGTTGCCCTCTTCAGTACATCCGGACATTGGACTTTCACCAATTTGCAGTGAACTTACGCACCTGCACTCCGTTGTTTCATTTAAAAACTATTATAAAACTTTTGAGGTTGAAATAACAGCTTTCCGTTGATTGGCTCAACGTTTAAACATTGATCACTGTTGCATGATGTTTGTTTAAATGAAACCAGTTGGTCGGGTTGAAATGTTTATTGGTTGACAGACTGTAAAAGAACGAATCTTTCAAGGCTAACTTCGGCACCACCTTCGAGCGGATTTTCATCCGGATGATCAGGATCATGTCTCAACTAAGTTACACTTTCCATCTCCTCGCTTTAGGTACGGTTTTTATCGCTCACCTGATATTTCAAATGTAAGGTCGTAAACGATTTTTACAAACTTTTTTCAATGTTTTGTATTAATCTGATTTTAACCACTTTTTCAACAAATTCATGGGAAGTCAAACGTCCTGTTTAATGAACTTTGCTAAAAGTCAAGACCAAGTTATCAACAGCTGTTAATAACTTTAATGCACAGAAAATGAGCCTTTCCATCATTTTTTGAGCAAAGATATTGTGAGAAAAACGTCACTTTTTTCACAACATAACCAAAAACATGAAAAATGAAGGTGGAAAATTGTTTGTAAAAATCAAATTTTTATTTCACTGCGGACCCTGTTTCTGAAACGAACAATTTGGTTAAATCCCAGAGATTTTAGAAGTTCAAGTGCTTTATCAAAGTGTCTCCCAACCTGATCGGCTTGGTGGGCATCAGAGCCCAGGGTAATGGGAACACCGTAACGGGCTGCAATTTCAAGAATTTTTTTATTGGGATAGAAATCAATACAGGGTCTGTCAAAACCACTGGTATTGAGTTCAATGACAACATTGGCTTCTTTGATCACTTTGATGGTTTCTTCAAACAAAGGTGTCTGATCGCTTTCGGGCCAACATTGAAATTTCTTGATCAGGTCCAGATGACCAATAATATCGAACAGCCCCGATTTGGCTGCTTTTTGAACGAGTTCGAAATACATCCGGTAGAGTTCATCGTTAGACCACTTGCCGTAAAATGACCGATCGGTATCAAAATTCCAGTCCCCAATAAAATGTACGGAACCAATCACATAATCGCAGGGAAAATAGGCGATCAGCTGGCGGAGCTCTTCTTCTTTTTCGGGGAAATAATCAACTTCAATCCCAAAGCGGACCTGAACATCCTCCGAAAAATCGTTGCACAAGCTTTTCAGGTTTTCTTTCATTACGGGGTAATCGATTTCATTTACACACCAATCAACCGGAGCAAGGGTAATGTGATCGGAAAATCCAATCTCGGCCAGATCTTTTCGACGGGCAACTTCCAGATAGGCAGGGTAGTGATCTTTCCCATCGGAAAATGTTGTGTGCATGTGATAATCGACCAGGTAACTCATGTCAATGTATTTCTTGCAAATATGGACCTTAAAATTAAGACTTGGTCCGGATTATTGCGTTGAAAACCTGGATTATTTATTAACCGCGAATGCATGGAAGGCTTTTAAAATGCTTAACATCACAAGGCGATTCATTTTAATTTGGCTACTTCGGAGGCAAAATCGAGCTGGTAATCTTCATGAAGGGAGGCCATCACTTTATCGATGCGCTGAATTTGTCGCAGGTAAAGGTTTCCCAGCACACTTCCAAAGCGCAGGCTGACGCCCGACAACCTTAGTTTTCGGCAAAAATGGATGAGCAGACTCAGTTCAGTGGTTTTTTCACCTGAAAATTTGATGTACCGTAAGGTTGTTCTGTGTGCTTTTCGAATGGTTTTTTTGGCAAGGTGGTGTTGGCTTCGGTTAAGGTTTTCGAACTGATTGTCGATTTCAATTTTAGCATCCTCGATAAAGGCCTCCTGATCGTACTCCTGAAACAGCAGGTAATGAAGCATTTCTTTGTTTTCGACTTTGAATTTTGCCAAACGTGAACAGATCGTGATCAGACGGTCGGGCGACTGATTCAACAATTCTTTTTTTAGGACGCTGAGCGATGCTGATTTCATGAAGTAAAACTATAAAAACTTTCACCCAAAGGCAATGTCCTCCATTTTGCCCGTCAAAATGTATTGCAAGTGCAATGGGAAAACAAATGATACTGAGGAGCTTGAAAAAGAAGGAAAAATCATTAATTTCGTGAGCAGCAAATAAACCCATGATTGACCTCAAAAAACCCGGGAAATCCATCATTGGAATGGTGCACGTGGCAGCTTTGCCCGGCACACCCATGCATACCCTGTCAATGAATGAAATTGTTGACAAAGCTGTCAATGAAGCAGAAATATACCTTAAAGCCGGTTTTGACGGCCTGATCATCGAAAACATGCACGATGTACCTTATCTGAAACAACAGGTGGGTCCTGAAATTATTGCTGCCATGACCGCTGTTGCATTGGCTGTTCGGAATCTTGGGCAACAGCCCATGGGCATTCAGATTCTTGCTGCTGCCAACCTGGAAGCCCTGGCGGTGGCGCATACTGCTGGTTTCGATTTTATCCGTGCCGAAGGCTTTGTTTACGGGCACATGGCCGATGAAGGTTACATCGAAAGTTGTGCCGGAGAGCTGCTTCGGTACCGAAAATTCCTTGGCGCAGAAAGCATTGCCATTTATACCGATGTGAAAAAGAAACACAGCGCACATGCGATTACTTCCGATGTGACTTTGGCAGAGACCGTCAAAACCGCCAACTACTTTTTAAGCGATGGCATTGTTGTGACCGGAACTTCAACAGGGATGGCTGCAATGCCCGATGATGTGAGCGTAGCCCGGGAATCAACCATGCTTCCGGTGTTGGTGGGTTCAGGCATTACGGAAAGTAACCTGGCCGACTACTGGCCCCT
>JAFGVJ010000033.1 GCA_016938055.1 Prolixibacteraceae bacterium | reverse complement strand
TCCGCTACGCGGAATTTTCACCGTAGGTGATTTGGTATTGTAGAAAAAACAACCCCGGAAAACAGTATACCTCGTAGAGGTTAAGCGATATAAGGGACAACCGAGTTTTGTATTTTTTCTTCGGCCAGTAGTGATATTGAATATTGATTTATGGATGGCCGGGGAATTTATTGATCCATTTCAGACCCCTACATGAATGTGGGGGCAATTCAAAAGAGCTACCTCTTTCGGTTTTTCAGCCAATGACCATTGACCATTGACTTATTCCTTATTTCCCTTTTTCACCTCCAAACGCTGCTGTCTCAGCCTTAGCCTTAACCTCAACCTTCTGCAACAAAGGAGAAGTCCCACAAAGCGGGAAGCCTCAGCCTTAACCTCAGCCTCAGCCTCAATACTTCCGCCGTTTGGCTTCCATGATCACGGCATGATGCAGTTTCTCCAAATCGGTAAAGACTTTTCGCGATTGTAGAAAATACTGGAAAACAATGCTTTTGGGATAAATCTCCAAATGTTTTCGCACCTTCACCTGCTGCTTGAGCTCCTTGCGTTTTCTTCGTAAAACCGGTTTGCTCCGGTAATAGGCAAAATGTGCCCGAACAATGGCGCCGGCATTTTTAAAGTCGAAGGTGAAGAAATATTTGGCAATGGCCAGCGTGTCGATGCTCATGCGGCGGAACATCACCCAGCCCAGCATGGAACCGGTGTAGTTTTTATAAAGGGTCCACAAACTGTTCCTGAAATTCAGGTACAACTTGCGCGGATTGTTATATTCAAGGGTTGCCCCGCCATAATGATGCACCTTGCTTTTGTACACAAACAAGATGCGGTGTCCCTGGTTTTTCATCCGCCAGCAAAGGTCAATTTCTTCCATATGGGCAAAGAAATCGTCGTCGAAACCACCAATTTCGTGAAAGACTTTCGAACGAATGAACAAACATGCGCCCGATGCCCAAAAAATATCGGTCTTTTTATTGTACTGTCCCCGATCGTATTCAATGGCGTCCATGATGCGACCCCGGCAGAACGGATAAGCATATCGATCGATGAAGCCACCTGCTGCACCGGCATGTTCGAAATGGGACCAATCCTGATCGGATAAAATTTTAGGTTGAATGGCGGCAACATCGGGCTCCTTTTTGAAGGCCCTGAGCACAGGATCAATCCATCCAGGGGTAACCCTTACATCGCTGTTCAGGAGGCAATAAACATCGGCTTCGATTTGTTTTAAGGCACGGTTATAGCCACCGGCAAAACCATAATTCCGATCCAATAAAATGAGCTTTACCTGCGGATAGTTTGCCTGCAGGAACTCCACAGAACCATCATCGGAACCATTATCGGCTACGTATACATCGCAAAGGCTCAGATCGGTATGTTCAACTACAAAAGGCAGGTAACGGGTAAGATGCTGAATCCCATTCCAGTTTAAAATGACAACGGCTGTTTTCAATCCCATCGATTTAAAAAAATTCCCAATTATTCCAACGCGCCAAAGTTAACGATAAAATAGAAAATGAACACCCAGAAATCGTAAATTATCGCTGGTGCTTCCAACGCTTGTGGGTCCACAACCAAAACTCGGGATCCCGCTTTACAGCTTTTTCCAATTCCTGCATGTACCGACTGGTTATTTCGTAGGGTTCGGTCGAAGCCGGATCGTCAGTGATCAGCCGGAAAACAAGTTTGTAATAGCCTCTTTTCAGCCGTTGCATTTCGGCCCAAACCACGGCGGCATTGGTTTTTTTGGCTATTTTCTCGGTACCAAGCAATACCGGAGTGTCCTGATTCAGAAAGTCCATCCAGTACTGGATTTCACTTTTGACAGGTCGCTGGTCGGCAATGAAAACTGCAAGATATGGAATGCCGTTTTTGGAATCACTGACCAATTGCTTGTATGTTTGCCGCATTTCCAACAAATTTGCCCCGTCTTTCGACCTGATGTCCTTGAAAAAGCGGTCGAACATGGGTGAATTCAATTTTTTGTAAATGGCATACAGGCGGTGTTTCACTTTGACCGAAAACAACCTTGAAAACTCCCAGTTACCGTAGTGCCCGGTAACACAAATCACGCTTTTCCCCTGCTGATACAAACCTTCAATGAGCTCATCACCTTCAAAAACCAGGCGTTTAAAATGACGTTTCTGTGAAATGTGGGTGAGGTAAAGGGTTTCAATAAAAATATCGACAAAATGGTGGTAGAATTTTTGCTCAATCTGCAACAACTCATCGTTTGATTTTTCGGGAAAGGATTTTTGCAGGTTTTGGCGGACTGTTGTCAGTCGGTATCGAAAAATGCGGTAAACAAAAAAGCATAGAAAGTCGGAAACGAGGTAGTGGTACTCCAGCGGAAATAGTTGCATGGGCCAGGTAAAAGCGTGTAAAAGGTAGTATCCAATGCTCTTTTTCATGCAAGACCTTCTTTGATCAGCCTGGCCAGCAATTGGTCTTTGGTGCCCTGATCGAGTTTTTGAATGCTTGCCAGTAATGCTGCTTCGTTGTTCAGATTTTGTTGTATTTGCTGAACCTGTTCACCACTGAGAAGCAGATGGAGGACCTTTTCAAGCGGATTATCGGCCAGCGATAACTCCATGATTGCAGCCTGAACAATTCCCCGGGCCTGTTCTTTCACCCGGTTGGCCAGTTTACTGCCGCTCTCGTCGCGCAAGGACCAGCTGGAATAGTCATAGTGCAGGGATTCAATCAATTTGATGTGCTCACTTTCGTCGCCAAACAGACGCTTCAACACCAATGAGGCCTTTGTTTTCCAAACATCCAGGTCGAAATTTTTCTGATCGAGCGCGGTCAGCAATTCCTGTAAAATATGTTGCGCTTGTTTAGTCATGAGTTCCTAAATGACGATGTACAATGTCGTAAAATTTATCGAAATATGCTGCATTGGTGGCAATCAATTGATGATGAAAGAGGTATTCTTTCCCACCATTGAAATCACACACACGGCCGCCAGCCTGTTGCAGGATCAAAGCGCCGGCTGCAACATCCCAGGGTTGAAGTCCGTATTCCCAAAAAGCTTCGAACTGGCCACAGGCCACGTAACAAATGTCCATGGCAGCTGAACCCAACCTTCGAACACCACTGGTTTTGTCCATCACTTCTTTCATGCATTCGATGTAAGGCTCCAATTTTCCCAGATCGTAATAGGGGAAGCCAGTCGCAATTAATGCTTGCTGGTGTTCAGTATTCTTGGATACGTTGATGACTTCACCATTGAAATAAGCCTTGCTTCCTTCCCAGGCATAAAACATTTCGCCATGTGAAATTTCAAACACCACCCCCAAAACAACCGTTTGATCGCGCATGAGTCCCACGCTGATGGCATAGGGCGATAAACCATGGATAAAATTGGTCGTGCCATCGATGGGATCAATCACCCACTGATAAAGGGCGCCAACTTTATCGCTGGTGCCTTCCTCGGCAATAAAACCTGCTTCGGGCAACAGGCTCGACAAGCCTTCAATCAATTGCTCTTCTGAAAGCTTATCGATATAGGTCACAAAATTACTGTGGCCTTTGATCTCCACGCCTGTTTGTGCATTGAAACGCTTTCTTTCTCGACGAATCATCTCAGCAGTTTCGAGCACACATTGCCGAACAGCTTCACACAATTTTTCCAGATCAATTGTTTCCATCAATGTTTGATTACTTTAATTGTTTCAGAAGTCAAATCGGTATCAATTTGAATGAGGTAAACCCCCGATTGGTATAGTTGCTGATCCGTGAAAAGATCGAAATTCAATTGATTTTCCCCTTTGAAATCACCTTTCAGCTGGTAACGCACACGACCTTGCATGTCATAGATCCTGATGTCGCAGCCGCGGCTTCCATTGCCGGGGACTACCAGGGTAGTGTAATCACTGAAACGTGTCGGGAAGCAAGTGCTCCTGCCGGGCTGCAAGGCAATGGTTTCGGCCGAAGTGTAGATGCCGTTTCTCATACCGGGAGTACCACCTGACTGACCCGCCTGCCAACTGGCAGATAGGTTGTTGTCTAATTCAGGATTTTTCAATTCAAGGGTAGCAGCGCTTTCGAGCGGTTCAACGGGCCATGGCTGCTTGGTTTCGTATAAAACCTGGTCGATGATGTTGAAATCAGGGTCGTATAAAAAAACAATATCGCCGGCACTGCTCAAACCAAAGGTTAAATCACCAATGCTGTTGGTCACCTTGGGATATACCCGGTTAAACTTGTCCTTGTTCTCACAAATGACCATGTAGCTATTGGGATAAAGCATCATTCCCGGTGGAAAAATGAAACTGTTGGAGATGTTGGCATCCGACAAAACATAGCCACTCAGATCGATGGTTTGTGAGCCATTGTTGTAAAGCTCAATCCAATCGCCCGAATCAAAATCTTCCGTATCGCTGTATTTCAACTCATTGATGACCAAATCAATTATTTCATCGCCCCTTACCGGTTCAAACACAGCGTGCAGCGAAGTAGGTCCTTTCATGGTCAGTGTGATGGATGGGTCGGTACTGCCCGATGATTTTTCCCACCTCACAAATTTGTAACCCACATTGGGCAGCGCGGTAAAAGTGACCGGGATATTCGTAAAATAGGTCCCTTTAAATGGGTATGTTTCAGGAACGATGGTATTCACTTTGATCAAGCCCGCTGCCTGATCGGACACGCTCAGCATCAAGGTAAGGTAATTGACGTCAAAATATTCGGCAAAATGATCACGGACATACCTCGGACGCACATTGTTGAAATTGTAAATAACATTCAGGAAGCTGTCCCAATTGCTGTTATGCCCCCAGCGTTGACGGTGATCAGCAATCTCGGGGCGCATCAACTCACTCAACGAGTCGAGCTTTGCATTCATGGCATCGGTCGAGAAGAGGGTGTTCATCAAATCGGCCATGCGGTTGACAAACTGATACTTGAATTCAGGGCTCAAAAGCATCTTCCGCAATACCAAAGTGGACCAGCTTGGATTAGGCCAATTACTATTGTTGGGATCGGTGGCAAAGGCAATACCATTTTCACGATAGGCACCTCCGCCCCAAATGTCTAAGCCAAAATCGGTATCGTATAACAACCAGCGCCAACGGGTATGTGAATCACTGCTGTTCCAGTATTTGATGTTGTTCCCCGGCCAATCGGTATTGTTAATGTAAATCTGAATCAATTCATAATCGATAAAGCATTCCACATCCACAAGTTCCTTTACCTGCCGATAGTTTTCTTCCTTCACCAGGGTATTCTTATTGAGGAAACTGATGAGTGCTGCATAATCGGCATTGGTTCCATGCACCGTTTGGGAATTCATTTCCAAAAGGTTCAATTTGATTTCGTCAATGCTGTAATGGCTGGCAAAATAATGTTCACTGGGTTTTTCCCTAAGGTTCATGATGCCCCAGTATTCCCCGTTCAGGTATACAACCGAAGGTTGAAAAGCCAGCCTGTCCACATCAATGGAGCGGGCAATCTCAGATACAAAGCCATCGCGTAACATGGAATAAGACCAGTCGTTCCCTGAATTTCGCAGGACGAATGATTCAAATTTGTCGAAATTGCGATCTTTAAACAATTTGTATTTGAAGGATCCTTTACCATACTGACTTCGGGCAAAAAGCGCTATCGATTTTTGTGCGTTGGCCCTCGACCAGGCTCCGGTAATTTTTATCCCGGCCCCCTGATTCAATTGCTGAACTTTTTGTTCATCGAAAAACTCCAGGTGTACCGGTTTTTCCCAATCCATCCAGAAGTTAGCTCCCCAATTCGGATTGGCACTTTCGGCACCCGGGCCCAAAACATAGATGCCTTCGTTGTAATCCCATAGATTTAATGGATCGGTTGTAATGGAAAAAACAGGCAATTGATGATCGGCATCAAACAAGTAACTTTGTGTAAAAATATCACTGATTTTCCGCCCGGCATAGTAAGATGCAGCCCTGACAACAGTTGTTTTGGTGAGTGTGAGCGGGCCGGTGTATGCTTCACTGTTGGCCACGGGCTCAGTTCCATCAGTGGTGTACCTGATGGTCACATCGGGGGCACTGGTCAAAAGGCTGACATGCACAGCCCCGCTATAAAATCCGGCTGCTGGTAGAAACTGAATGGAGTCGTTGCGCAACTCATCGGAAGGATTGCTATTTTGCACACCGGGTGTAGGTTCAATAAAATAAGCCCATGAAGGATCACCATCGGTGGTTCGCCCCCAGGAGTAATCGGCAGGCAGGGCCGGAACCCATACTGAGTCAATCATTTGCTGTTGTGCATCACGAAGGAACAGCCCTTCGCCATCGTTGTTCACTTTAAAGTGGGTATGCAAACCGCCTTCGTGAATCTTTACAAAACTGGCAACATCGGAATAAGCATACTGTGTTGATCCAATGGTCAAAAAGGGTATCAAGGAGAAATCGGACGAAGTAGTACTGGTGTTATAGCCCTGCAAAGCCAGTACGTTTTCACCCTCGAACAGGGTAAGCTTACTAAGGTCGATGACGTACTCGTTGGGAACACCTCCCTGGTACATCATTGCTTCGTGCTGTCCGGTAACCTCAACAACATCGTAATTTGCCGGGTCGGGCAAATGAACATTTTCCATGGCCACGGGAATGCCATTGATGAAAGCGATGAACGCATCGTCGAAATCCACATGAAGGGTCAGTTCTTCAAGCGATCCGGGATGATCTATATCGAAAGTTTTCCGGATGAATATTGAATTCAGTGAAGAAATGACCGTTTGGTCATCGTTATCGCCATAACCAAAACCGCTGGGGCCGGTTTCCCATCCTTCGGCTTGATATCCGGGAATCCGCCAATTTCCTGTTGAATTATTCAAAGGAGGGATCGCATATTGCCAAACATCGCCTTGTTGAATCACCGTGCGTAAATGCAAACCAAAAGTTCTCCGGTCCTTCCCCGAAGCATAGAGCAGTAAATGACTGCCCGGTGCCATGTCGATAGCGGGAAAAACCCAACCCAGGGTATCAACCAGGTCGTCGTTAATGGAATATCCTTCAAGGTTGATGCTGGCTTCAGAGGCATTGTAGAGTTCAATCCAGTCGGTAAAATCTCCATCCTCATCGGTAATTCCTGAGGCATTAGACGATAAGACTTCGTTCACCACGATTTGCCCATGCATCATGGTAGCAAAAGTAACAAGAAGCAATACAAGAATAATATGCTTGAAAAAAGGTCCAGTCATTATTTCTCAGATAAAAACAATAACGCGCATGATCACAGCACGTTCATCATAAAACAATCCTTCAATTCAATGCCCTCGCAAAACATTGAAAATCGGAACCGTGAAATAACTCAAAAATCGACAGATTATCAAGGAATAAAGGAGATAGCTTCAATTTCTAACCTGAAAAGGCTGATTTCGGGGTTCATACCATCAGGCGGCCTTCCACATGCCCCCGAGTGTTGACCTTCTCAAGCCGGAATGCCACCAGCTGATTCACGTATTGTTCATCCCAGCCGGTTTCAACCCGCACATAATTGTCAGTCCAGCCAAACATTCTGTTGCCTTTCTTTTGATGCTCAAACAATACCGGACGGATCGTGCCCAACTGGCTCTCGTAAAACATCCGGTGTTTGCGTTCCGACAAGTCGAGGTAACGTTGAACGCGCTCCTTTCGCTCGTTAACCGGCACTACATGAGGAATTTTCAATGCAAAAGTTCCCGCTCTTTCAGAATAAGGAAAGACGTGCAACTGTGAAAAGTCGAGCCCCAGGAGGAAATCATATGACTCGCGGAACAGCTCATCGGTTTCGCCGTTGGTTCCTGCAATCACATCAACACCAATAAAGGCATCGGGCATGAGTGTTTTGATGGTGCGGATACGGTTGGCAAAGAGCTCCACCTTGTACTTTCGTTTCATCAACACGAGCACTTCGTCGGATCCGGCCTGTAAGGGTATGTGAAAATGGGGCACAATGTGCTTCGAGTTGGCAACATATTCGATGATTTCATCTTTCAGCAGATTGGGTTCTACCGATGAAATCCGAATGCGTTCAATCCCTTGTACCTGGTCGAGTGCTTTCAGCAGGTCGAAAAAAGTTTCACCGGTCGATCGCCCAAAGTCCCCGATGTTAACACCGGTGAGGATGATTTCCTTTATGCCCCGGCCAACAATGCTTTCGGCTTCAGCAACGATGTTGACAATGGAATCGTTGCGGCTCAGTCCGCGGGCCATGGGAATGGTACAAAAAGTACAGAAATAGTTGCATCCGTCCTGCACCTTAAGAAAGGTACGGGTACGATCGCCATAGGAATAGGAATTGAAAAATTGTTTGATCTTGCGATGGTCGGTTATCCTGATGATGGGTGTTTCGTTTTTCTGGAGGTTGTTGATGTAGCTGGTGATGTTCATCTTTTCACCCGAGCCCAACACATAATCAACCCCTTCGAGGTGAGCAATGTCCTCACTCTTGAGTTGGGCATAACAACCCGTCACCATCATCACCGCGTTGGGATTGCGTTTCATGGCCGAGCGGATCAGGTTCCTGCTCTTCTTGTCACTCTCGGCAGTCACCGTGCAGGTGTTGATCACATATACGTCGGCTTCGTCCTTGTATTCAACCCGGTCGAACCCCAGCTCCTCAAACCGGTGAGCCATGCTCGACGATTCGGCAAAATTCAATTTACAACCCAGGGTGTAAAAAGCCACTTTCTTCCCTTTGTAATCCTGCTCCGTCATTTTTTTTTCATTCCAAATGCTCAACAAGCTGGCAAAGATAATGTTTTCAGAAAGTTCTGAAAAAACAGGTGATCACCGATTAACTTCGCTACATTTACCAAAATGAGAATGTATCTTCATTTTAGGACAACAACTACCGGCAACTTTTCTGACAACTTCCTACACTACTGACAGATAACTTAATTGGATCTGTTTGGCTTAACCTGGACCAGCAATACCGGAACCAGTGCCGTCATCAAAAAAGGAGCTGATAAATTTGTGGAACTGAATCCCGAAGACTGGACCAGCTTTACCACCCTCGAAGACATTGTAGCTGCCATTGATGCGGCAAGTGATATGGACCGTTGGGAAAAAGTATCTGCCGAAGCTTCACAATCGTACGATTTGACTTTGGGAACCATCAAGGATAACAAGTATTACCTGATTCATGTTACCGAAGGAGAAGTCAGTACCGATGCCACCGTGGGAACGACCATTGTCATCATAGGTCAATACAAGGAATAAATTATCGGTTCAAAAAATTGAAAGAGGGTGCCCCAAAAGGCATCCTTTTTTTATTCATTCTAAATGATGCAAAGCTGTTGTAAAAGATGAATGAAGCGTCTTTCAAATCAATACATTTCCTTATATTATGAACGCAAAAACAGTATTGGAACGATCATGGGGTTCAGGGTAAAAACTTTTGAGGGGGTCTTTTTTTATGGCAGATATTGATTATACCGTATTGGTTCAATACATTCAGCAATTGTTCGATTCCGATCTGACTGGTTTCGACATGGATTTCATCCGGAAACAAATTGATCGAAGAAAGGACGAATGGGCTGAAAGTCATCAGGGAGACTATCTGAACTATTTAAAGAACAATTTTTCAGAAGCTGAAATGCTTTACCAGTCACTGTTCATCGGGTACAGTACATTTTTTAGAAATCTGCTCACCTTTTCGGTCCTTGAACAAATCATAGTTCCCGAAATCATTTTTAACAAGCGGAATAAAAAAAGTAACGAAATAAGGATCTGGTCGGCAGCTTGTGCCGGAGGACAGGAGGTTTATAGCATGGCCATGGTGGTGGAAGAATATAACTCCGGAAAGGAGAAAATTGCTTACCGAATATTGGGGACCGACCAACATGAAAAACAAATCAACTTAGCCCGTATCGGAGCATACAGTGATGCTTCTATGGCGAATGTTCGCATTCATCAGCTCGAACGATGGTTTGTTTCAAATGGAAATTCTTTTGCCGTTATTCCGGAACTCCAGAAAAACATTACTTTTTCGGTCTTCGACCTGTTTGGTGAGCAATACAGCACTCCGCCCGAAAGCATTTTTGGAGGATTTGACATCGTGCTGTGTGCCAACCTCCTATTTTACTATCAAGCCGATTATCAGAAAATTATCATCGATAAAATAAGAGGTTCTATGGCCCAGAACGGATATTTAATAACAGGTGAAACTGAACGGGATATTGTGCAGAAACATGGCTTCAAAGAGGTTTTTCCACATTCGGCAATTTTTCAAGAAAGATAATTGCCACAAAGGCACGAAGACACGAAGAAACACAAAGAAGGTTGAGATTAGATACTAATTTAGTGCAACTTAGTGACTTGGTGTCTTAGTGGCAAAAAAGAAGACCACAAAGGATTACAAAAGCAGGTAAAAAATAACAACAGATTAGAAAATGAAACTGAAAGACATTAAAATCGGGACACAACTCATTTTTGGTTTTGCAACCATCATATTGTTTGTGCTGTTATTGGGTATTGTTTCACACAACCAAACCAAACGTACTCAACTGCTAACAGATTCGTTATACGATCATCCCTTTCAGGTGCAGAAAGCTATCGGTGCACTTCGATCCGACATTTTGGCCATCCACCGCGAAATGAAAGATTTGGTATTGGCAGCCGACCAAAACGAACTTACCCAAAGCCTGGGCAGGCTCAAGGTTTGGGAAGCCGATGCTTTCGCTCAAATTGAAATTCTTTCAGAGCGCTATTTAGGGAACATTTCAGACATAGATTCTGTAAAACAAGAATTTATTATTTGGAATTCATTACGCGAAGAAACCATCCGCATCATTCACGAAGGGAACCTGGTTGAAGCAGGCAACCGTACCAAGTTGCATGGTGTTGCCGGAAGTAAAGTAGAAGGAATTCTGGAAGAAATTGATGTCATCGATACTTTCGCCCAGAACAAAGCCATTGAATTCAATACCAACTCGGAAAGATTATTCAACAAACTTACCGTCCAATTGATCGTGCTGGTCGTCATTATCCTATTGCTCTCGCTGATCATCATTTACGTCATTGTTCGCAATATCAGGAAACCAATTGCTGCATTAACCCAGGCTACATCACAATTCCAAAAAGGAGATTTTACCGCACGAAGCATTTATCAATCGAATAACGAGTTTGGGGTTTTATCCGATTCGTTCAACCGGCACGCCGATAAAATCGAATTAAACTTAAAACTGAACGAAAAAGTAGCCGATCTTTCTGCCTTAATGCTTTCCGAAGACGACGCCCAAAAATTTTATCGTTCCTTCCTCCTCAAACTTTCGGAAGATACCGGTTCGCAAATGGCCGCCATCTACTTGTTGAACGATGATCAGAAAACCTACAAACATTGTTCATCCATTGGGTTGGAAAACAGTGCGTGGCAATCGTTCTCCTCCGAAAATGCCGAAGGTGTTTTTGGGGCAGCCATATTATCGTGCCAGGTTCAGCACATCAAAAAAATTCCTGACGATACCCGTTTTGTATTCAATACCTTAAATGGCAAATACATTCCACGCGAAATGATCACCATTCCGGTGTGCGAAGGGCCCACCCCCATGGCTTTAATTTTTTTGGGTACAGTGGGTAAATTCAACAAGTTAACCCTTCCCTTGATCGAAAAAATACTGGTCACTTTCAGTGCACGGCTTTCGGGCTTACTCGCTTATCAAAAGATTCAGGTTTTCTCAAACGAGTTGGAAATACAGAAAGAACAATTGGCCAAAGCAAGCGCTTACAACCGTGGTTTGATTGATGCCAGCATCGATTCCTTGATCACCATTGCACCCAACGGGATCATTACCGATGCCAACAGTTCAACCGAAGCATTTCTTGGACTTAAGCGCGAAGAACTGATCGGCACCGATGTAAGCAATTATTTTACAGAACCTCACCTGGCCAAAGCCGGTTATCAAAAAGTATTTCAGGAAGGAGTTGTACGCGACTATGAGCTGGTAATGCGCAACAAAAACGGGAAAGAGATTCCGGTCATCTACAACGCCTCGGTTTATCGCGACGAAAATGGCGAAGTAATTGGCATACTGGCTGCTGCACGAGACATTACCGAACGGAAAATGGCCGAACAGGAGCTCAAAAGGCTCAACGATGAACTGACCAAAAGATCGGAAAAGCTGTCCCTGGCAAATTCCGAATTGGAAGCACAGAAAACCGAACTCTCATCACAATCGTCGGAATTGAGAATGCAGAACACCGAGTTGGAAATGCAGAAAAACCAACTCGATGAGGCCAACCGGCTGAAAACCATTTTCCTGTCGAACATGAGCCACGAGTTGCGCACCCCACTGAATTCGGTCATCGCGCTTTCGGGGGTACTCAGCCGCCGACTGACCAATAAAATACCCGACGAAGAGCACAGCTACCTCGAGGTGATTGAACGCAACGGCAAGCACCTGCTCGACCTGATCAACGATATTCTGGATATTTCGCGCATCGAAGCCGGAAAAGAGGAAGTGGAAATTAGTACTTTCAACCTGAACACCTGCATTACCGAGGTGGTTTCAATGATTGAACCGCAGGCCAGGACGAAAAACATTGAACTGCATTTTTCCAGTGACGACGATTCCATCACCATAGCCAGCGATGCCGGTAAAATCAGGCACATCATGCAAAACCTGATTGGCAACGCCGTGAAATTTACCGAGCAGGGAAAGGTGGAAGTAAAAACCCAACTGTTAGCGGGGAAAATAGTCATTACGGTAGCTGATACAGGGATTGGCATTTCGGAAGAAAACCAGCAGCATATTTTTGACGAGTTCCGTCAGGCCGACAGCAGTACTTCCCGCAAATTCGGCGGTTCGGGCTTAGGGCTGGCCATCGCCAAAAAATACGCCAATTTCCTGGGTGGAACCATTACTGTGAAAAGTTTGCCCGAAGAAGGTTCTGAGTTTACGGTACTGCTTCCAGCTGTCTATCATCCCGAGAATGAGGTTAAATACAAACCTTCGGCCAGTATCTCTCTCAATAAAAAAAGCAGCTATTCCGTTCCTGAACAGTTCTATTTTACGAAAAACATTTTGCTGGTTGAAGACAGTGAGCCGGCCATCATACAAATAAGGGACATTCTTGAGGAAGAAAAATACAACATTGTAGTAGCCCGTGACGGGCAACAGGCCCTCGATACCCTAAGCTATACCCTCCCCGATGCCATTATCCTTGATCTGATGATGCCCGGCGTTGATGGTTTCGAGGTGTTGGAGCGGGTGCGCAATGCTGAAGTGACAGCAAACATCCCCGTATTGATCCTTACCGCCAAACACATCACCAAAGAAGAACTGAAATTCCTGAAAAGGAACAATGTTCACCAGTTGATTCAAAAAGGAAATGTGAACCGCGATGAATTGCTCAATGCAGTAAAATCGATGTTGTACACTGCCCCTGTTGAAACGGAGAAAGCACTAAAGGTATGGCCCACCATTGTTGGTAAACCCCGGGTTTTGGTGGTGGAAGACAACCTCGACAACATGCTTACCGCCAAAGCCATCCTTTCCGACAATTACGAAGTGATTGAGGCTACCGATGGCTTACAGGGTGTTGAAATGGCTAAAAAGCACCTGCCCGATCTGATTTTAATGGACATTCACCTGCCCGAAATGGATGGCATTGAAGCATTTCAAATGATCAGAAACAATGCCCGTTTGCAACATATTCCCGTAATTGCCCTAACGGCCAGTGCCATGACCTCTGAACGGGAAACCATTCTGGCCTATGGGTTCGACGCCTACATCGCCAAACCCATCGACGAACTATTTTTCTTTAAAACCATCAAAGAGGTGTTATATGGAGAATAAAAGTATCAGAATTTTAGCCATCGACGACAACCGGGATAACCTCATCACGTTAAAGGCACTCATCGGGGAATCGTTCCCGGATGCAGCTATTTACACTGAAACCGATGGATCGAGAGGGTTAGAAGCCGCAGAATTCCATCAACCCGATGTCATCTTGCTCGACATCCTGATGCCCGGCATGGATGGTTTTGAAGTATGCCGCAAACTAAAAGCCGACCCGAACCTGGCCGACATCCCTGTAGTATTTATCACAGCCTTAAAAGGCGACAAAGAGAGCCGTATCCGTGCACTGGAGTGCGGGGGCGAAGCCTTTCTGGCCAAACCCATCGATGAGAGTGAGCTCACGGCACAAATACGTGCCATGGTAAAAATACGCATCGCCAATATTGAAAAACGCGATGAAAAAGAACGGCTTGCCGCCTTGGTGGTAGAGCGAACAAGCCAGCTGGAGAAGGAACTGGCAGAACGGAAAAAAGCCATCGATGCACTGAAGGAAAGTGAAGAACGTTTCAAACATGTTTTTGAAGTAGCCAACGTGGGGAAATCAATCACCTTGCCTAACGGAGAAATCAATGTAAACCAGGCTTTTTGTGATATGCTGGGCTATTCAAAAGAGGAGCTGGTGCATAAAAAATGGCAGGAAATTACCCCCGAAGATGAAATACCAATCATTAAACAACATCTTTCCCCCTTGTTAAAAGGAGAGAAAAACAATGCACGTTTTAAGAAAAGATACATTCATAAAAACGGCACGATTGTTTGGACCGATGTAAGCACAGTCATTAAACGTGATCCACAAGGCAATCCTCTCCACTTTATCACAACCATTAACGATATCTCTGAATCCATTAAAGCCGAAGAACAGATTCGGGAAAGCGAAGTACAATACCATAATCTTGCCGATTCGGGGATGGCATTGATTTGGAGCGCAGGGCTTGATAAGTTGTGTTTTTACTTCAACCAACCCTGGCTGAAGTTTACCGGACGCACCTTGGAGCAAGAACTTGGGAACGGCTGGACCGAAGGGGTACACCCCGACGATCTGGATGCATGCGTGCAAACCTATGTGGAGGCTTTCGACCGCATGGAACCTTTCGACATGGAATACCGGCTTCGGCATGTTAGTGGTGAATACCGATGGATACAAGACTTAGGCACTCCCAATTACGACAGAAACGGTGTATTTGTAGGCTACATAGGTCACTGCTTCGACATTACCAATCGTAAACAAACCGAGAACGAATTTCGGAAACTTTCCCGGGCACTGGAACAAAGCCCCGATTCGATTTTAATTACCGACACCCGTGGCAACATCGAATTTGTTAACCCTGCGCTTCTGAAATTATCGGGTTACACCAAAGAGGAGCTCATCGGGAAGAACCCGCGCATTTTCAAATCAGGGGAAACATCCCGCGAGGAATACGCTGCCATGTGGCATACTATTTCATCGGGTAAGGTATGGGAGGGAGAACTGCATAATCGAAAGAAAAATGGTGAACTATTCTGGGAAACTGCGACCATTTCTCCTGTTTTCAACAGCAAAGGAATGATCACAAATTACCTGGCTATCCGTAAGGACATCACCGCACAAAAACTCATGACCGATGAACTGGTTCAGGCCAAAGAACGTGCTGAGGAAAGCGACCGGCTGAAATCGGCTTTCCTGGCCAACATGAGCCACGAAATACGTACCCCCATGAACTCCATCATGGGCTTTGCAAGCCTTTTGCCCGAAGAAGAGTCCAGGGAACTCATGTGCGAATATGCCAACATCATTGTGAAAAATTCCGAACAACTGGTGAGCCTGATCGACAACATTGTGCTCTATTCCAAACTACAAACCGGAGTATATGTGAACAAGGTGTCTCCCTTCGAAGCACACCTCTTGCTGAATGATATCCAACAGTCGTTTAACCTTCCTTCGTACCAGGAAAATGTTATCCTCCAGTATGTTTGTAACATACACAAAGCCACCATCATCCATACCGACTATGATAAATTGCGCCAGATAATCACCAATTTAATGACCAATGCTTTTAAGTACACGCCAAAGGGAGTGATTCAGGTAGGCTGTAACCTGAAAGGTGAATTTTACGAGTTTTATGTAAAAGATACCGGAATTGGAATTCCGCCCAAAGATCTCGAACACATTTTCGACCGTTTTTACCGGGGCAGTAACGTGAACGAGGCCGTTACCCGGGGAACCGGACTTGGACTGAGCATTGTGAAAGAACTGGTGCAGTTGCTGGGGGGACAAATTTGGGTGGAATCTGAACTGAATGCGGGCAGTACTTTCTATTTTACCATTCCCGTTCATCCCCGTTAAATACCATGCAAAATGCAGTTAAATTGCCTATTCAACTTTCAGAACCAAAAATATTTTTAAATTGAAAAAAGATCACAAAGGAGTAGTTTTTTCATCACCAAAAAGAAGATTCTTATGCAAAGTGTTGCATCCGACTTGTTGCTTTTAATAACCAAGCTATCGCAAATAAACGATCAGCAAAGGTTAATTCAACAGTTTATTGCATCAACACAAACCATCTTTTCCGATCGAACCCTCCGATGGATTTCAAACGAAGAAATTCAACCCGGACAGACCATTTTAGTGGCTACCAAACACAAGAATTACGGCTTTATCGGTATCAATGAATCTATTAGCAACCATCAACACTTGTACCCACTTTTTCAAAATGCAGTTCAGTTGCTGGCCCTACTCATTGAGAAGCTGGAGCAGAATGAACTGTTGAACAACCCCAAAGCCCACCTTCAGCATTTGGTGGATCAGCAAACCAACCATCTGATTCAGAAACAAGATGAACTGAACGAAATGAACGAAGAGTTTGCCACCATCAACGAAGAGTTGATCGAAACAAACCAATTGATGGGAAAGGTGAATTCGCAACTTCAAGATGAAATCATTGAGCGGGAGAAAGTTGAGAAAAAACTTCACGACAGCGATAAATTCTTCAACCACTCGAACGACATGCTTTGCATTGCCGGTTTCGATGGATATTTCAAAGTACTGAATCCCGCATGGTCCAAAACCTTAGGGTGGAGTACCGATGAATTATTGTCGAAACCCTGGATTCATTATGTACACCCCGACGATGTTGAAAGCACCAACAATGTCAAATCGACCATTGTTGATGGCCAGGAATTGTATCAATTCGAAAACAGGTACCTCTGCAAGAATGGCTCCGTAAAATGGCTTTCATGGAGTAGTTTTCCTTATCCGCAGGAGGAAATTATGTTTGGGGTAGCCCGCGATGTTACGCAAATTAAAAATACAGAAGAAAAATTTCGCAGCATTGTTCATTCAAGCCCCAACGGCATTTATTTCTATCATCTGTCAGACACCGATCAACTAATTTTCGCAGGAGCCAATCCAGCTGCCGATAAAATAATTGGTTTCGACCATCGATTACTTTTAGGTAAAAAATTACAGGAAGCCTTTCCCAATTTGACCGATACTTTTGTACCTGAATTATACACCAAAATTGCCAAAGGCGAAGAACCAACCACCACCTTTGAGATTGAGTATCAGGATTCAAAAGCAACTGGTTTTTACGAAGTGACCGTATATTCTACCGGCAACAATACCATTGCCGTTGAATTTATCGAAATTTCGGAACGCAAAAAAGCTGAACGGATCATCAAAGCAAGTGAAGAAAAATACCGGACCCTGATTGATTTTGCCCCCGATGCTTTTTTTCAGGGTGACAATGAAGGAAATTTCATCACCATCAACGACAAGGCCTGTGAGCTTACCGGGTTTTCGAAAGAAGAGCTCCTTGCCAAAAACATGAGTTTTCTTTTTTCTGATAGTGAGTTAAATAAAAGCCCCTTGCGTTACGATTTGCTTATTAAAGGCGAAACCCTCACCAACGAAAGGCAACTAACCCGTAAAGACGGGAAAACCATTTTTGTGGAGATGAACTCAAAAATGCTCCCCGATGGTTCGTTTCAAAGTTTTATACGCGACATATCTGAACGTAAAAGCACGGAAGAAATCTTACGGGAATCAGAAAAGCTGTTTTCGAATATTTTTTACAATAGCCCTGTTGCCATCATTATGACATCCCGGGGAGAAGGTAAAGTTATCGATGCTAACAATACCTTCCTCCGAAACCTGGAATTTTCACGTGACGAAGTTGTTGGCAAGTCAATTGGTGATTTGGGTATTTTTAATGACCCGAGTATTAGGGAAAAGCTTATTGAAACCTTGCTGAAAAATGGTTTCGTTTCCGATTTTGAATGCTCATTCCGCTCAAAAACCGGAAAAATTACTACAGGCCTTTTATCCATGTCATTGATTCTCTATAAAGGCATGCCTCACCAACTTACGACAGTGATTGATATTACAGAGCGAAAATTAGCGGAAACAAAAATTCAGGACAGTGAACGCTTATTGACCGAATCACAGCGGGCATCAGGTATTGGAAGTTACACCCTCTATATTCAGGAAGGAACCTGGGTAGGATCTAAAGTCCTCGATGAGATGTTTGAACTTTCCACAGCCGATGATCACTCCATTGCTGGCTGGCTGGCTGTAATTCACCCCGAAGATCAACAAATGATGGGTGAATACTTTGCGAATGAGGTTATCGGCAAAAAGCAACGTTTCGATAAAATTTACCGCATCATTTCCAGAAAAAAGAAGCAAACACGCTGGGTGCATGGCATTGGTGAACTGGAATTCGATGACCAGGGTAAGCCAATACGAATGATTGGAACCATACAGGATATTACCTACCGTGTAAATGCCGAAGAAAGATTGAGGATCCTTACCCGGGCCATCGATCAAAGTCCCGATTCAATAGTTATCACCAACAAAAAAGCCGAGATTGAATATGTAAATCCGGTCATTGAAAAGTTATCGGGTTATTCAAAAGAAGAACTCATTGGGAAAAACCCACGTATTTTCAGCTCAGGGAAAACACCCAAAGAGGTATACAAACAGTTGTGGGACAGCATCACGGCGGGGAAGGTTTGGCAAGGGGAATTTCATAACAAGAAGAAGAACGGTGAACTTTACTGGGAATCTGCCACCATCTCGCCAGTAATTAATAATGAAGGTAAAATCAGCCATTATTTAGCCATCAGGGAAGATATTACTGAACAAAAAAAGATGACTCGGGAGCTGATCGAAGCCAAAGAACACGCCGAAGAAAGCGACCGTTTAAAGTCATCATTCCTGGCCAACATGAGCCACGAAATACGTACCCCCATGAACTCCATCATGGGATTTGCCAGCCTGCTGCCCGAGGAAGAATCAAAAGAACTGATCAACCAATATGCCAATATAATTGTCCAAAACGCTGAACAGCTGGTTAGTTTAATCGACAGTATTGTACTCTATTCCAAATTGCAAACTGGTTTGTTTGTCTATCACCCAAAACGATTCTCTGTTAATGATTTACTAAACGACATTCAACAATCCTTCAACCTGCCGATTTATCAAAAGGATGTTTTGTTAAAGTTTGAACACAACTACAGTGCTACTAAAACCATTTATACCGATTACGACAAACTAAGACAAATCATCACCAACCTCATCACCAACGCGTTTAAGTACACCCATAAAGGCGAAGTTATGGTGGCCTGTAACTTTGAAAATGAACTGTATGAGTTTATGGTGAAGGACACCGGGATTGGTATTCCCGAAAATGATGTAGAACATGTTTTTGAACGGTTTTATCGGGGAAGCAATGTCAACGAAGCCATTGTAAGGGGCACCGGACTTGGACTAAGCATTGTGAAAGAACTGGTGGTAATGCTTGGTGGCAAAATATGGGTCGAAAGCGAAGTGGGTAGAGGAAGCACCTTCTATATTACTTTGCCTAACAACCTTTTATAATAATTGTAGAATGAGCTATAAAACTGAGGAAGAATACCAACAAAGCGCCCAACAATTTCTTGGACTTTTCAATAACATGAACGAGGGTGTTGCGCTTCACGAACTGCTATTTAACAACAATGGCATTGCTGAGGATTACCTCATTACAGCAACCAATCCTGCTTTCGAAAAAATACTTGGGATTTCGCACGATGCTGTTGTAGGTAAAACGAGCAAGGAGGCCTATGATGTTGAAACACCTCCGTTTTTCGATATTTATTCAAAAGTGGCCTTGACCGGGAAAAAGGAGATTTTTGAAACCTATTTTCCGCCATTGGAAAAACACTTTGTCATTTCGGTTTATTGCACCCATAAAAATGGTTTTGCTACTGTTTTTGAAGATGTTACTGAACGAAAAAAAACATTGTCCGTATTAAAAGAAAAGGAGTTACAGTATAGAACCCTTGCCGACTCCGGACTGGCACTGATATGGAAGGCTGGAACCGATAAACTTTGCAACTATTTTAATCTGCCATGGCTCAATTTTACCGGCCGTACCTTTGAACAGGAATCTGGAAATGGTTGGGCCGAAGGGGTTCATCCCGATGATTTTGACCGTTGCCTCGATACTTATGTAAATGCTTTCGACAAGCGCGAAGTGTTTCAAATGGAATACCGGCTGCGTCACTACAGCGGCGAGTACCGCTGGTTGTTAGACAAGGGAACACCCAACTACAATGCTGAAGGGGAATTTGTAGGATACATCGGGCATTGTTTCGACATAACCGAACAAAAAAAAGCCGAAGAAAAATTACGCAACATCAAACAGCAATATGAAAATCTGGTTTCGAACATCCCTGTTGGGGTATATATATTAAAAACCAACACCAGTTATGATTTTAAACTGGAGTTTGTTAGTCCCAAAATGGCTGAAATACTCGGGATAAGTGTTGAATCACTGCTTGAAAAAAATGATGCAATTTACAAGGCAATTCATCCCGATGATTTAGCTGGTTTTATCCGTTTAAATGTGGAGGGAATTCCGCTGAAAAGACCTTTCAATTGGAAAGGGAGAATTATTGTCAAAGGAGAAATCAGATGGATGAATATAACCTCGAAACCCCAGCAGTTAGTAAGCGGAGATGTTATATGGCATGGTTTAATTATCGACATTACTGACCGTGTACGCGATGAAGCTGAAATTAAACTCAAAAACGAAGAACTGCAGAAAACGGTAGTCGAAAAAGACAAATTCTTCTCCATTATCGCACATGACCTTAAAAGTCCTTTCAACTCCTTTTTGGGATATACCGAGATGATGGTTGATGAGCTGGACAATATGAGCCTTAAAGAAATACAGGCCATGGCGGTGAATATGAAAAAAACAGCCAAAAACCTATATTCCTTGTTGGAAAACCTGCTTCATTGGTCTCGCTTAAAATTGGGAAAATTCTCTTTCAGTCCAGTTTTATTCATCATGAAACCGAAAATTGATGAAAGCCTGGAACAAGTAATTGAACCGGCTGGAGATAAGGCATTAAAAATTAGTACTAATATCCCTGATGATTTACAAATTTTTGCCGATCCGGACATGCTATGTTCCATTGTTCGAAACCTGGTTTTCAATGCAGTTAAATTCACACCACACGGAGGGGAAGTTACAATTTCAGCCAAAACAACTACTACCAATCAGGTTGAAATATCAGTTGCCGATACAGGAATTGGGATGAGTACTGAGCTGGTCCGTAATCTTTTTAAGTTAGATGAAAAAACAAGCAGAAAGGGCACCGATGGAGAACCAAGCACCGGACTAGGATTGATTATTTGCAAGGATTTTATTGAAAAGCATGGTGGAAACATCTGGGTCGAAAGCGTGGAAGGGAAAGGCAGTACTTTTTTCTTCACAATCCCTATGGAGAAATGAAAAGGAATTCTCACAGATACAACCCGGAGCAGGAAATCTCACGGAAAATGAAGATCAATCGGATTACACTTGCTTTTCAAGATGAAACTGAAAAAAATTTTCAAACGAAATATTTCTATAATTCTCTTCCTCAGTTTAGGTTATCGTTTGTGTTGCTTGGTTTTTTGTATGGCATTTTTGGCTATCTCGACAAGTTGATCATCGCGGAACATGTACAGCTTTTTCACCTGATCCGATTTGGAATAGTGATTCCTCTGTTAGCTTTTGTATTCCTTTTCTCCTTTAGTAGCTATTTTATCAAAATATGGCAGGAGCTTTTATTTGTTTGCTTCATTGTTGGTGGGGCAGGTATTGCCGTTATGACCTTTAAAGCCCCTGAAAATTATAACTATTATGCCGGGTTGATGTTGGTTTTTTCGGCTGGCTATTTCTTCGTCAAATTGCGTTTTTTTCTGGCATCATTGGCCGGATGGCTCAACCTGCTTTTTTTTAATATCGGAGCTATCTTCTTTTCCGACACAAAAACATCTATGATTATCAGCAATAACTTTTTTTTCATTGCCGCCAATTTAATCGGAATGGTTGCCGCCTACCACATCGAATTTTATGCACGAAGAGATTTTTTTCTCAATTTACAATTGGATCATCGTAATGCCGAAATTGCCGAGGCCAACGCAAATCTTGAATTGAAGGTTGATGAACGTACCAAAGAACTTTTATCAGCAAAAGAACTTGCAGAACAATCTGATCAACTTAAATCGGCCTTTCTTGCCAATATGAGTCACGAAATCAGAACACCGATGAACGGCATCCTTGGTTTTGCCGAACTGTTGAAAGAGCCCGACCTTTGTGACGAACGGCAAATAAAATACCTCAATATCATTGAGAAAAGCGGCGCCAGGATGCTCAGCATCATTAACGATATTGTCGACATTTCTAAAATCGAATCGGGGCAAATGAAAGTCACAATTTCGGAAACGAATGTTAACCAACAGATCGGATTTATCTACAATTTCTTCAAACTGGAAGCAGCGCAAAAAGGGCTCACCATTTTTATGAAGAATATTGATTCTGAGCACGAAACGCTTCTCAAAACCGACCGCGAAAAACTCTATGCCATTCTGACTAATCTGGTAAAAAATGCCATTAAGTTTACCAAAACAGGCTCTATCGAAATAGGTTTCAATAAAAAGGAAGAGTTCCTTGAATTTTTTGTCAGGGACACCGGAGTGGGGATTAGTCCCGAAAAAGTGGAGGTCATTTTTGAACGGTTCAGACAAGGAAGTGTTCTTCTAACCCGAAATTACGAAGGTTCAGGATTAGGTTTAACCATTTCGAAGGCTTATGTTGAAATGCTCGGGGGCAAAATTTGGGTTGAAAGTAATCCAGAAAAAGGAAGTACGTTTTATTTTACGATCCCTGAAGGATAAACTTTTTTCAAACTGCTTTCGACAATACCCTTACTTCCAACCTTAGCAATTTGGCCATCTGGCTGTTTAAAAACCTTAGATAAGGTTCCGGTTTATCAGTTTTACGCATCTGTTCCAGCAAAAAGTAAAAACGTTTTTCATAGGATCTAAAAATCATGGAACCTGGTAATTTATACAAGCCCAGAACATAATTCATCATCAGGTTGGCTACGCGGAAGTTCCCTTCCCCAAAGGGTTGTAGGTTTATCAGTGCTATATGCATATGAAAAGCTGATTTCAACTTATCTTCCAGGCTTACTGCCTTTGAAATTTCGCGGTTAATATCGTCGCACAGCGAAATCATCAATCGAGGTATTAACTGAGGATCAGGACAAATGCGCGAAATGTGTCTGAAAGGCATCTTTCGGTATTCACCATTTGCAGTATGGTAATCGCCCATATTGGTCAACACAATCTTACCGGTGTTTTTCATCACCATGGCTGCTATCTGTCTGATCAACTCAGGCGTAACAGGCCTTTCGAGTTTAGCGGCATTCATCACAAATTGCAGGGCATTGTAAAAGTCGAACACCATTAAATGATCATTGAAGCTTCTGTTGGAAGATGCTTTGTCCTGATCCAATAATTGCAAAATCTGACTATCGGACATGGTACAACCTTCAAGAATTGAAGTATGAGAAACAATGGTGTAAATAGCATGTTTCCTGCCTTGCTCCGATCCTTTCAACAGCTTATAATACTGTACAATAAGCTTTTCATTTTCTTTGGTATTCATAAGTTTATTTTAGGCTGATACACAAAGATAAAAAAACTGTTCAAGCCGATTGATTTTTAATGTCAATTATCGGGCGCTTCACCATTAAACCAATGATTTCATCAATAAAAACCATACGCAAGATCATATTGTCAATTTGTACTGCCCTACAACACCTATTTTTCTGTAAGCTTCCCCTTGCTATTCTCAAAATCTGTTCTATATTTGTACCAGAACAGACCAGAACAGGATGACTATTCAACTTCACATCAATCCCAATTCAAATACCCTGAAATATCTTCAGTTGGTTGATGCCATTGCCAACGCCATCAGCGAAGGCACCCTGGCCGAAGGTGATATGTTGCCGTCTGTCAACGAGCTGGTTAAAAATGCGGCCCTGTCAAGGGATACCATTTTTAAAGCTTATTCTGAACTGAAAAACCGGGGAGTGGTGGAATCGGTTCCAAACCGTGGTTATTTCGTCACCCGTAAACTCAACCGTGTTCTCCTTTTTCTCGACACCTTTAAGGCTTACAAGGAAGTGCTTTACGACGGTTTCCGCAGCAACCTGCCTGAAAATATCTCGGTTGACCTGATGTTTCACCATTACAACATCAATGTTCTGGAAACCATTCTTACCGACAGTATCGGAAAATACAGCCACTACATCATCATGAGTTTCGACCATCCCAGGATGAAACAAATCATCAGCAAGGTACCTGCCGAAAAATTGCTTGTGATTGATTGGAACATTCATACCGATCGGCATCACTCGTTTGTTTGTCAGGATTTTGGCAAAGCTGTTTACCAGAGCCTTATGCCACACCTCGATCGCATCAGGAAATACAGTCGGTTTATTTTAGTGTACCCCAAAAGCTGGACTTTTCACCCTGTTGAAGCCATTGACAATTTTGTGATGTTTTGCAAGGATCACCAGGTAAATTACGAAGTCCATTATTCCATCAAAGACCTTGATATCCAGAAAGGTGATTTATATTTACTGGTCAGCGACCGATCACTTACCCGGATTCTGGATCAGGCCGAAAGCAAACAATTGGAAAAAGGAAAAGACATCGGGATTATTTCGTACAACGAAACACCCATGAAAAAATACATCAAGGATGGCATCACCGTTCTATCGACTGATTTCACCCTGATGGGAAAAAAAGCAGCCGAATATGTACTGAATCCAGGCGAGATGAAAGAAGTGATACCAACAACTATGATTTTAAGAAATTCGTTTTAAAAGCCCCACCTAACCTCCCCCAAGGGGAGGAACCGGAGTTGGCAGATTTGAGATAGCGTTCATAATAAATAAATAGTATTAACCCCTCGCCCTTAGCATTGCTCCCCTCCTTGGGAGGGGTAGGGGGAGGCAAAAATTTGTAACATGTACTTTTTAGGATACGACGTAGGAAGTTCTTCAGTCAAAGCATCGTTGATCAACGGTGAAACCGGTGAATGTGTTTCGGCTGATTTCTTCCCAAAACAAGAGATGAAAATTACCGCGGTTCAAGCCGGATGGGCAGAACAACACCCCGAACTGTGGTGGGAAAACCTGAAACTGGCCACCCAATCGGTGATGGCCCAGTCGAAGGTAGATCCCAAAAACATCGAAGCCATTGGCATTTCGTACCAGATGCACGGTCTGGTGGTGGTTGACAAAAACAACCAAGTACTGCGCCCTTCCATCATTTGGTGCGACAGCCGCGCAGCAGCTATTGGCGATCAGGCTTTTGATGCACTGGGTAGTGAAAAATGCCTGAGTAGCCTGCTCAATTCACCCGGAAACTTCACTGCCTCGAAACTGGCATGGGTCAAAGCCAACGAACCTTCGGTGTATGCGCAGATCGACCGGATCATGCTCCCGGGTGATTACATTGCCCTCCGCCTGACCGGCGAAGCCAAAACCACCATTTCGGGATTATCGGAAGGCATGTTCTGGGATTTCAAAAGCGGAGGAATTTCGACAATGTTGATGCAACATTACGGTTTTCCAGAATCGATGATCCCTGAAATTGTCCCTACTTTTTCGGAACAGGGAAAAGTAAGCGCAGGTGTGGCTGCTGAACTGGGCTTGGCTCCCGGCATCAAAGTGACCTACCGTGGTGGCGACCAACCCAACAACGCGCTTTCACTCAACGTGCTCAATCCGGGCGAAATTGCCACAACAGCTGGTACGTCGGGTGTTGTTTATGGGGTCAGTGAAGAAGTGAAATACGATCCTTATTCCCGGGTAAATACCTTTGCCCACGTGAACCATACACCTGAACTGAACCGCCTTGGTGTGCTGCTCTGCATCAACGGAACCGGCATTCTGAATTCTTGGATGAACAAAAACGTAGGGAATTCAAGCATCGATTATGTAAAAATGAACGAAATGGCGGCAAAAGTTCCCATTGGTTCCGAAGGAGTCAGCATCCTGCCTTTTGGAAATGGTGCCGAGAGGGTACTGAGAAACAAAAACATTGGTTCCCAAATCAGTGGGCTCAGCTTTAACACCCATTCACAAGCCCATCTGTTCCGTGCAGCGCAGGAAGGCATTGTGTTCTCTTTCAATTACGGCATGGAAATCATGAAAGAAATTGGCATCAATGCCAGTGTGATCAGGGCCGGAAAAGCCAACATGTTCCTGAGCCCCATCTTCCGCGAAACGCTCGCAGGGATCAGCGGGGCCACCATTGAATTGTACAATACCGACGGATCGGTTGGAGCAGCGCGTGGTGCGGCCATTGGTTCAGGGTATTTCAAATCCTTTGCCGATGCCTTTGGTAGCTTGAAAAAGCTCGAAACCATCGAACCCGATACAACCAACAAAACACAGTACCAGGAAGCTTACGAAACCTGGAAATCATTACTCAACAAACATTTGAATAATCAATAAATTATAAACTTCCCTTTCTCCTCCCCTTGGGGGAGGATGGGAGGGGCAAACAAAAACAATATGAGTGTATTAATAGGAAACAAAGAGTACTTCAAAGGAATTGGAAAAATCCAGTTTGAAGGACCAAAATCGAAAAATCCGATGGCGTTCAAATGGTACAACGCCGATCAGGTAGTAGCCGGTAAAACCATGAAGGACCACCTTCGTTTTGCCATCGCATACTGGCATACCTTCTGTGGAACCGGTGGTGACCCCTTTGGTCCCGGCACACAGATTTTCCCCTGGGATGAACCCACCGATGTCATGGATGCCAACAAGGCCCGCATGGATGCAGCATTTGAATTCATCACCAAAGTTGGTGCTCCTTTCTACTGCTTCCACGATACCGATGTCGCTGGTGACGGCTCAGTATTTGAAATCGAAAGCCGTCTGGCCAAATTGGTCGACTATGCCAAAGAAAAACAAGCTGCATCGGGCGTAAAACTGCTCTGGGGTACTGCCAACGTGTTCAGCAACCCGCGCTACATGAATGGTGCTTCAACCAACCCCGATTTCAATGTGATTGCCAATGCCGGGGTACAGGTAAAAAATGCCATCGATGCCACCATCGCCCTGGGCGGTACCGGTTATGTTTTCTGGGGAGGTCGTGAAGGATACAGCAGCCTTCTCAATACCAATACCAAGAAAGAACTCGACCACATGGGTCAATTCCTTCGTATGGCCCGCGACTACGCCCGCGCACAGGGATTCAAAGGCACCTTCTTCATTGAACCCAAACCCATGGAACCATCAAAACATCAGTATGATGTTGACGTTCAAACCGTACTGGGATTCCTGAATGCCCAGGGCCTGATTGACGATTTCAAACTGAACGTGGAAGTCAACCACGCTACTTTGGCTGGTCACTCCTTCGCACACGAATTGCGAATGGCTGCTGATGCCGGCAAGTTGGGTTCGATTGATGCCAACAAAGGCGACTACCAAAATGGATGGGATACCGACGAGTTCCCCACCAACATTTATGAAATTACTGAAGCAATGCTGGAAATCCTGCCTACCGGTGGTTTCGAGCACGGTGGTATCAACTTCGATGCAAAAACCCGTCGCAATTCAACCGACATGGAAGATATCTTTATCGCGCACATTGGTGGTATGGACGTTTTTGCCCGCGCACTGGTCATTGCCGATAAAATTTTAACTGAGTCTGATTTTGTGAAAATGCGTGCCAATCGTTATGCATCGTTCAACAACGGGAAAGGTGCAGAATTCGAAGCTGGTAAACTTTCACTGACCGATCTGTACAAAATTGCCAAAGAAGTAGGTGAACCGAAACAAATTAGTGGCAAGCAAGAGCAGTTGGAACAATTAATTAATTGTTATATTTGATGCTCATCTGAATCAACGATTAACGATTGTTTAGCAATCACGTTCCATACAAAACCCGGTTCAGATTCATTGAACCGGGTTTTATTTTATTTTTTGTGAAAGAACGAACTAGATAAATAGAACCCGTTATCAACAACGGGAAAGTTTCAAATTTTGACTAAACTAACATGAAACAAAACAAATTTTTCATCATTGCTATTACCATCGTAGCAACACTGGGTGGTTTGCTTTTTGGTTACGATACCGCCGTAATATCGGGAGCTGAAAAATCAGTTCAGTCCTTCCTGATCGATAGCCAGGGGCTTAGCACGCTCATCCATGGCTTGACCATTTCGAGCGCCCTGATTGGCTGTATTATTGGCGGGGCTCTTTCTGGGCTTTTTGCCTCAAAATTTGGAAGGAAGAAGTCGTTAATGCTTGCTGCCTTTCTCTTTTTCATATCGGCACTGGGATCAGGTTATCCCGAATTTTTGTTCTTCCCCAAAGGAGAAGTTTCCATGAGCCTGCTTTACATGTTCAACTTTTACCGCATCATTGGTGGTATTGGCGTGGGCATGGCATCGGCCATCGTTCCCATGTACATCGGTGAGATTGCCCCGGCTGACATTCGCGGCCGCCTGGTATCGCTCAACCAGTTTGCCATCATCTTCGGGATGTTGGTGGTGTATTTTGTGAACTGGGGAATTGCCAACGGACAAAGCCTGGATTGGATCAACACCATTGGTTGGCGCCGGATGTTCCTTTCCGAAGCAATCCCTGCTGGTTTGTTTGGTGTGCTGCTGTTTTTTGTGCCAGAAACACCTCGTTACCTGTCATTGACCAACAAGGACAACGAAGCACTGAACATCCTTACCAAAATCAACGGTCCGCAAAAAGCCAAAGAAATTCTGGATGAAATCAAAGGGACTATTGCCCATCATTCCGGCAAGATTTTTTCTTATGGCAAGGTGGTCATCATCATTGGTATTCTGCTTTCGGTATTCCAGCAGTTTGTAGGCATTAACGTGGCCCTGTATTATGCTCCCCGTATTTTTGAAAGCATGGGTGCAGCCAAAGACGCCTCCATGATGCAAACTGTTGTAATGGGCTTGATCAACGTGATTTTCACGGTGGTGGCCATTTTAACGGTTGATAAATGGGGTAGGAAACCTTTGCTCATTGTAGGTTCCATTGGAATGGCCATTGGTATGTTTGCCATTTCGGCCCTGGCCTATTTCGAAATCATTGGCATTAGCACCCTGGTTTTCATCATGATTTACACTGCGTCGTTCATGATGAGTTGGGGACCCATTTGCTGGGTACTGATTTCTGAAATCTTCCCCAATAAAATCCGCGGAAGAGCTGTTGCCATTGC
>JAFGVJ010000032.1 GCA_016938055.1 Prolixibacteraceae bacterium | reverse complement strand
TCTTTTTTTCCAATGACTTATTGACTCTATGACTTTCTTATCCCATGATCATTCCGATGATGGTGGCCGAAAGCAGGGAAGCCAGGGTACCTGCCCACAATGCTCTTAAACCAAGTTTCGACAATAATGTTCGCTTGTCGGGGGCCAAAGAACCGATCCCGCCAATTTGTATCCCAATGGAGGCAAAATTGGCAAAACCACATAAAATATAGGTGGCCATGATGATGGACTTGCTACTGGCAAAAGCGCCTGCGGTTTTCAATTCGGCCAGACTGATATAGCCAATAAACTCTGTCATGATTAGTTTTTCGCCCAGCAAACGCCCCACCAGGGTGATGTCCTGCAAGGGGACACCGATGAGCCACATGACCGGCGAAAACAGGTAACCCAGCAAAAACTGCAGGGACAAATTGGTGTATCTTCCATCGGTTAACTGAACGATGGATTCGTTCAAATCACCAATCCCTCCTACTTTGCGTAAAATGAAGTTAAACATGGCAATGAAGGCAATGAAAGCCAGCAACATCCCGGCCACATTCACCGCCAGTTTTATTCCTTCCGAAGTTCCTGTTGTAATGGCTTCCAGCGGATTGTCGCCAAATTTGTCTTTACTGACTTCCACATTTTTATTGATGGTTTCGGTGGGCGGAACAATCATTTTAGAAAAAATAATGGCGCCAGGTGCAGCCATTACTGAGGCTGTAAGCAGGTGTTTGGCAAATTCGAGCCGCAAATGCGGATCGTCGCCACCCAGCATGGCAATGTAGGCTGCCAGCACGCCCCCGGCCAGAGTAGCCATGCCCCCGGTCATGACCAACAGCATTTCGGAATTCGACATTTTGGACAGGTAGGCTTTGATCATCAACGGCGATTCGGTTTGCCCCAGAAAAATGTTTCCGGCCACCGAAAGGGCTTCGGCTCCCGAAAGGCCCATCAGGCGCGAAAAAACATAGGCCATGCCTTTCACCACTATTTGAATAATGCCAAAATAAAATAGCACGCTGGTCAGTGCCGAAAAGAAGATGATGGTGGGCAATACCTGAAAAGCAAATACATAACCAAATTTATCGACATCGAGAAAACCCTCGAAAAGAAAATTGGTCCCTGCTTTGGTAAAATCGAGGATGACTACAAATATTTTTCCAAAGAACTCGAAGATCCATTTAATAAATGAAACATTGAGGATACCAATGGCCAGCAATACCTGCATGGCCAATCCCACCAGCACCGTTTTCCAGGGTATGGCTTTGCGGTTGTTGCTAAAAAGATAGCCCAGGGCAAGCAAAACCACAATGCCCAGCAAACCGCGCAGGAATGAACCGAAGCCAAAACCCCCGGTATCGGTATGGTTGAGTAAAACAGCCGAATGGTTTGACACATTTACAGCATCAGCAACTGCTTCGGCTTGCAGGCCTGCATTCAGCGTGTCGGCTACTGTGATGGTATCGGCATGAGCTGCAACAACTCCTGCCAAAAGCATACTCACCATTAATAGCATGAAAATCAATTGTTTCATCAGGTTTGTTTTATGTGATTGCTACAATTTGAAACGTACATGCCCGCTAGCACAATGGATTTGATCAGCTGCTGGTTTCAAATACGCATGTTGTTAATTTCCTTCTTTGCGCCGCGAGATTTCGTCCCTGATTTCTGAAGCCAGTTCGTAATTCTCGTCCTTGACTGCTTCCTGCAAAAGACGTTGTAGCTCACTGGTACTTACTAGATCGTAACGTGTAACTCCTTCTTCAGTAAACTGATCATCTACAATATCTTCTTCTTCAGGCTCTTCCGACAATTCAATCACGATACCTGCTTTCGCAAGGATTTCTTCGGTGGTGTAAATGGGACATTTGAATCGCAGGGCCAGGGCCACGGCATCGGAAGTGCGGGAGTCAATGGCTATGCGGGTGCCGCCCTGTTCACAAATCAGTTCGGAGTAAAAAATGCCTTCTTCCAGCTTATAAATAATCACCTCGAGCAATTCAATTTTGAAGGCTTGTGCAATATTCTTGAACAGGTCGTGCGTGAGCGGACGGGGTGGATGCAGCCCTTCGAGCTGAATGGCAATGGACTGAGCTTCAACAGGACCAATAATGATAGGAATCCTGCGTTCGCCATTTTCTTCGACCAGCACCAGTGCATAGGCGCCGGTTTGGGTTTGGCTCACAGAAAGCCCTAAAACATTCAATTTTATTTTCAACATGTTCTCAAAAAAAATCAGGTTGCAACGCAAACAAAGATAAAAATTGTTTTGGCAATGAATTATTAAAAGTTACAGTTTTATGGAAACGCCTGTTTTTGTCTGGCATTGATTGCATGGCTGTGGAGTGATCGCATGGCTGTGGTAGTGATCGCATGACTTCGAGTCATACGATCACTGGTGCAGGGACCGAAGCGGCAGCTTGCCGAAGGGGCGGGCTTTGGGTGAACGCTTTTACAGGGGCGGAGGAACAGAGCCCCCTGCAAAAGCTGTGAACCCTGCCCGGCACAAGGCAACTACAGCGAAGGGCCCGGTGCTGCGCAGGAGCCCGGGCGGGAGCAAAGCAGCCCCCAAAATGATGAAAAAAATTCCCGTTTTTTATCCAATTGTTTGGCAATCATTGAAAATTATCTACTTTTGCAGTCCGAAAAGATTTCGTATGGGCCTGAAAAGTGAAGGACAGTGGTTCATCCGCCTGACGAAGAAAATTAATAACGAATAGAGCATGTACGCTATTATTGATTTTGGTGGCTCGCAGTACAAAGTTGAAAAAGACAAAAAACTGTTTGTGAACCGCCTGGAAACTGCCGAAGGCGAAAGCTTCGACATTGACCGTATACTGTTGCTTGACGACAACGGCGCCGTAAAAGTTGGCACCCCCCTTGTTGAAGGCGTAAAAGTAAGGGCTAAAGTTCTGGAACACCTCAAAGGAGACAAATTGATTGTGTTCAAGAAAAAAAGAAGAAAAGGTTATAAGGTTAAAAACGGACACCGTCAGTATTTAACCCAGATTCAAATTGAAGAAATTGTCGGATAACAAAAATTAAATACCATGGCTCATAAGAAAGGTGTAGGTAGTTCGAAGAACGGACGCGAATCGGAAAGTAAACGGTTGGGCGTTAAAATTTGGGGCGGACAAGTAGTTACCGCCGGTAACATCATCGTTCGCCAGCGTGGAACAACACACCATCCGGGTTTGAACGTGGGTATGGGTAAAGACCATACTTTGTTTGCCCTGATTGATGGTACTGTTGTATTTCAACGCAAACAGAAAAACAGATCGTTTGTATCTGTAGCTCCTAAAGCTGAAGAGAATTAAGTAAAATTCGAGATATTAGCATGAAAGGCTTGCCATTGGGTGAGCCTTTTTTTGTGCCCAAAATTCGGGGAATGATTTTTAAAGCTTTTGCAACCCTTTAAAAACGGTGCTGTCATTAGAGGAAAAATAGTTAGCCAAAGAAAATAAATACAAAATTTTTAAGCCATGAAAACACCAATCATCCTTTTGATCCTTTTAAGTTTCGCTTTTCAATCGTTCGCGCAGGAAGAAAGCACGCCTGCCCAGGAATTCCGCACAGTACCTCTCCAGTTCACGTTTATGACACCGCCCATTGGGACCAACGGTACCTTGTTCTACAAAACCATCAACGATGTTTCGCTGAATACCTTTATCGGGGTGGGCGCCGCATCGAACATTGTTGAACTGAGTGGTTTTATCGGGGTAAACCGCCTTTACTCCGACGGGGTTCAACTATCGGGTTTTGCCAACATCAGCGGTTTTGACCCGCTTGCCGCAGATTACAGTTCGGAAGGCGTACAGTTTACCGGTATTGCCAACATCAACGGCAATGCCTACAATGGCATACAGGGCTCGGGCTTCATGAACATCAACCGTTCGTTCAAGGGTTTGCAGGGCAGCGGGTTTATGAACATCAACCAAAGCAGCAGCAACTCCTTTCAGGGCGCAGGCTTTATGAACGTGAACATGCAATCGGAAAACGGTTTCATGGGTGCAGGGTTTGCCAACGTTGCCTTAACAGGCACGAACCGCGTACAAGGGACAGGTTTCCTGAACGTGTCGGAAAACATTGCCGGAATACAGGGAGCAGGTTTTGCCAATGTGAGCAAGGAAATGGAGGGCATCCAGGGAGCAGGTTTTGCCAACATCGCACAAGATGTGCAAGGCATCCAGGCATCGGGCTTCATCAACGTTGCCAAAAACGTGAAGGGTTT
>JAFGVJ010000221.1 GCA_016938055.1 Prolixibacteraceae bacterium | reverse complement strand
TGAACTGGGTTTCGAAACAGGATACGGTTTGGTAATCACTGCGGTAGTTGGGCAATTGTTGCGGGCAATCCAAGCGTCCATGTGCCGCTGCACGCCACTGTAAACCACCACATCATCGGTTGTTCCATGGGTGTGGATAATGGGAATTGGACGCGAGCTTTTGGTGTTGGGGCCGCCCATCAGGTAGCCACTCACAGGCGCAAAAGCGGCAATTTTATCGGCAATTTTGGTAGCCGCATGATAGGTCAACATCCCGCCCATTGAGAAACCCGAAAGGTAAACCCGGTCACGGTCAATGCCATATCGTTTAACCATTTCATCAATAATGGCCAAGATAAAATCAGTGTCCCTTGTCCCTGAAATATCCCACGAATTGCTGATACCGCCGGGATAAACGACCACAAAATTGTTCGCCTTGGCCACATCTTCCCATTTAGCTTGAGTTTGCTGATAGGCAATATCCTGGTTCATACCGTGCAGCGAGATCAAAAGCGGACGATTGGACTCAATGCCCGGAGGCGCATACACAAGCATCTTGCGAGTTGAGGTGCCCACTTTGAAATCTTCAATTTGTGCTTTCAAACTTAATGAAGACAGAAAAAGGGCTGAGAGTAAAAGTAAAAAGTAAAAGTTTAGTTGTTTCATAATGAAGATTTTAATCTGTGCTGATGTTTATTTGAAATCAATTGCTTTTCTATTTTGAAAACTGCCACCAGTCGAAATCGAACAAGTCTTTTTCGCCTTTGAAAACGAAGTACACATCGTGAACACCGCTCACTTTTGAAACGGGTACCGAAACTGTTTTCCATTTTCCGCCTTCGCCTTGTGGGCCAATATTGACAGTCGCAATCACGGGTCCATCGATTTTATCGGTACGGATTTCGATTTTTCCGCCATAAAGGGACGAAACCATGGCTTCGACCGACTTGGCGCCCTGAGCGAAATCGACACCTTGCACCAAAATATAATCGCCATTCTGAATGGAAGTTACATACAAGCGGTCTGCTATTTTCTTGCCCCTATTCCATTCAAATTGGCCTTCCCATTCAGTTTCAAAATTGGTTTTCAAGCCTTCGCTCCAAGCCATAGTTTCGGCCTGAACACGACAGAACGGATTGAGCGTTCCCACTTGTGCGGGGCCTTCAACCGACCAATAATTGCGGTTCTGGATCGTTCCATCGGCGTTGTACACCATCTCGTCCATATCCACCGAACGACGTTCGTAAAATTTCGAAGTGGTCTTTTTCAGCATGTCGTAACTGTGTCCAAAACAATACGATTTGCCTTTGTATTCAATAATTCCGGGGTGGTTTCCGCGTGTGAGTTCCGAAGCATCGACAATCATTCCTTTGTATTCCCAAGGTCCGGTAATCGATTTGCTCATGGCATACCCAATCCCTTCGGGGCAACAGGTTGAAGCATAGGCCAAATAGTAATGACCGTTGCGTTTCCAAACCCATGGACCTTCTTGGTAATTTTTGGGTTTTGTGGGTTCTTTCACCACTTCGCCCTTCACCGAAATCATGTCGTCGTTCAGTTTTACGTAATACACATCGGGATTTCCCCAGAAAAGATAGGCTTGGCCATCATCGTCTATAAAAGGCGATGGATCAATATCTTGCCAAACGTGATCGGTATCAATCAAACGTTTGCCCAGCGGATCTTTGAAAGGTCCGTAAGGCGAATCGGCCACCAAAACGCCAATTCCGCCGCCGTGCATGGGGCAATAGAGGTAGAACTTTCCATTGCGCTCGATGCACTGCACCGCCCAGGCACCGTTGTCCTGTCGCGCCCATTTGAAATCTTTCAACGAAGCCACTACACCGTGTTCGGTCCAGTTCACCATGTCGGTTGACGTGTAAAGCAACCAATCGAGCATTTTAAAACCTTGCGCATCGTCCTCATCATGTGACGCGTACAGAAACACGGTATCGTTGTACACCATGGGTGCTGGGTCGGCCGTAAACTTGGTCTGGATGGTTGGCCGTTGTGGCGGAACGGTGTTTTGGGCTCCCACACTTAACCCGCTAATTGCCAACAAAAAAACCGTTAAACCCACTATATTTTTTTTCATATCTTTCTTATTTTAAAATCCACCAATCAAAATTGAACAACTCACCTTCTCCACCTTTGAATACCAAGCAGATGTCTTGTACACCTGTCGCTTTTTTCACTTTGCCTTTCACTGTAGCCCATTTTTGCAACCCGCCGGTATTTTTCACGTCAATAGTGCCCAAAAGTTCACCATTGCGATTGCCCAATCGGATTTCAATTTTGCCACCTTGCGAAGCAGAAGCCACACTGGCCTCGAATGTTTTAGCTCCTTTCCCAAAATCGACACTGCGCACTACCAGGTAGTCATCGTTTTCAATCTTAGACACATAAACACCTGTCAGACTGTTGCCTTCAGTTTTCAAGCCTTCGCTCCAAGCAATGGTTTCGGCTTCAACTTTTTTGAAAGGATCCAAATTGTCAACGCTTTTGGTAACGCCCTCTTTGGTTGGAGTGATAAGCGGAATGCTGCCATCGGCGTTGTATGTGAATTGTTCTACGCTTGTTGAACGCTTAAAACCTTGGCCTTTCGACAAAGATTGGTCGTGATAGAACATATACGAATTCCCTTTGAAATCGATAATTCCGGCGTGGTTTGTAAACGCCAAATGATCGGCCCTTTTCATAATATGCCCTTTGTACGCCCAAGGTCCTTCGGGTGAATTGGCGGTTGAATATGAAATGTACTCAGGAATGCCCTCGGCTGCATAAATCATGTAATACAAGCTGTTGCGTTTGTAAAACCAAGGACCTTCGGTGTAGGTTGTTCCGGGTTTGCCGTCGCGACCTGCTTTCGATCCAAAAGCCTCGGCAGTCATTTCAATTGAAAC
>JAFGVJ010000220.1 GCA_016938055.1 Prolixibacteraceae bacterium | reverse complement strand
TTCCTGGGCGCTTACAGCCAACATCAACACTGAAAACAAAAGTGAGAGTAAACTTTTTTTCATACTTCAATGATTAGTTAATAAGTTGAAACCCGACACCCCGGATGCAAAGTTCCTGCAATCAGTCACTTCACCGGCCAAAGCTCCTGCACTGTTTATTCAAATGCCGGAATTTGCCTTTCAGGATAATCATTGCTAAGCTAAAAAAAAAAATCAGTATCTGCATCCCTTGGCTGGTATTACTATTGGATGTTCCGATCACTGTTTACCAACAGATTGTTGAAACATGCCCCATCAATCAGGGAGAATTTCGTTACATACCGTGTTTTCTTCTTGAATTCTTAGTATTTTGCTGACTGGAAAAATGAATCAAAAAAAGGAACACCGGCACTTCGATCCCATCAAAATTCTCAAGGGGATTTTCTTCTCCCTGCTGGTTTTGGCAGGCAGTTTAGCCATTGTCTTGCTCCTTGGTTCCGAAATGCTGGCCAGGCGTTATCTGCCTGAATTCATTGCCCGTAAAAGCGAAAACCATACCCACATTGAATTCACCAACCTTAACATTGATTTCTTTAAACGGACCATCAGTGTGGAAAATGTTGTATTGGAATCTGATTCTTTGTCAGGAGTTTCTGGTAATGAAAAGGCATTTCATTTCAAGACTCCGGGGCTGAAAATTTCAAAAATAAGGTTATGGCCCCTGCTGCTCGACCGGCGTTTGATGGCCCGTTCACTGTCCATTGAGTCGCCCGACCTAAAATTTGGACGTCACCAAAAAGTGGACATGGACCTGCTTTCGGCCAACAAACTAAACCCTGGCGATACGCTTGTACTTCCCTTTTTTGCCGAACTTTTTTTCGATACCTTGTCAATACTCAATGCCCGGATCGAAATTGATACCTTGCTCGGAGAAAGAAAGGCGCTTCAGCAAATCAACCTGGTAGCCAATCATTTCAAACTGGGGGGCATCAAATTTACCGATTCGCCCTACCCTTTCGATGTATCGGACCTCTTGCTGACCCTCGAAAACTTCGATGAACTACTGCCCGATAGCATCCATCGTTTACAAATAGGACAGATCAGACTTTCGTTGTTACACCATAACATTAGGGCATACAGGGTGAAACTGCAGGCAACAAGCGATACCCTGAAAACCAGCAAGGTTTTATTTCAACTCGAAGTACCTGAAATAGAACTCAAAAGCGACAATGTTGATCAATTGCATTTGCTCGATACCATTCATGTTGAACAAATGGTTTTCAATAACCCCGACATCGCCATCCGTTTTGCTGCGGGAGCAAACAAGGGAACGCCGCTCAATGAAATCAACTTTTACGAACTAACCGGACAAAAAATCAGCTGGATCAGGATCAACCATTTTCGGATTCAAAATGCAGCGATAGAACTCACTCCTGCCGGAGCAACTGAAGCTTCTCAGGTTTTCAGCAATGTGAACATTCATTTTGAAGATTTCCTGATCGATTCCATGGCTTATCGCGATGAGCAAAGAATCCTGTCGGCTTCCAACGTATCGCTGGGCGTAGGTCAATACCTGCTTTATCACAACGATCAAGTTCATCAGCTGCAGATTGATTCACTGCAAATTGACACACGCAGCCAAAAAGTTTCGACCGGAAGTGTGGCCTTTGTGCCCATTGACAACAAGCAGCAGGCCAATATCACCCGCATCAGTTTTAACAGCAGCCGGATGAATTGTGAACAGGTCGATTTTCTGAAAATGTACCATCACCGGCAATTGCCCATGCAAAGGCTGTTTGTGAATGAGCCCCGCATACAGGTTGATTTCAGGCAGAAACAAAACATCCGTAAAAAGAGAAACGACAGCAGCCTGGTGCTGGAAAAAATAAGCGATTACCTTACCGGTGTTTATGTGGATGAAGCCGACATCAACGGAGGCCGAATCAGGCTGAATTACCTCGATTCGAACCGTAACGAAGGTTTTTTTAAATCCGATTTCGACATACAACTGATAAATTTATCGGTTGACAGCAGCACTTTCGAACAATCGGACAAATTGTTTTTTGCAGAGGATTTCAACGTGGGCTTCAATGATCTCACCCTCCAGTTGGCCGATGAAACCCACCAACTCAGCACCGCTTCCATCCTGCTATCCAGCAGTGGGAAGAAGGCTGAGATCAAGGAATTAATCATTCAACCGCGGGAGCAAAAAATTGAAACCGACAGTTTGTTATTCCAAAACAGGACTGAACTTTTTCACATTCGCTTCCCGCACATCAGCTTCAACGGTGCCAATTTGCACCGGGCTTTCTTCGACAAGAAATTGTACATCAACAACATGGCCATCAGAAATCCGTCACTGAGCATTGAAAAATATGGCGAATGGAACACCGACAATCTTGCCAGAACGCCCTATCAACAATCCTTGTATGCCCTCATCGACGATTATCTTTTCAGCATCAACATCCGAAAAGTATCGATGGAAAATGGCCTTTTGAACATCAAACAGCACAAAGCATCGGAGCCAACTTTCGAACTGTCCAACCAATTTTCCATTACCATGGAACAGTTTGAACTCGACGAAGCAGCTTCAGAGCGGCCGCACAAGCTTTTCTTTTCCGATGAAATTGACCTGGTGCTCAAAAACCACGATTTTACCCTGGCCGATGGGGTTCACAAAATTACCACCCGCGAAATAGGGATCCTGTCCAGCGAAAAACGTATCTACATCAGTCAGGCCAAGCTTTACCCCGATATCTTGTCGGAAAAATTTTCAAGCATGCCCTTGACTGTCTTTGCCGACATTCCTGAGATACAATTCACCAATACAGATATTTTTGGCTTCTTCAACAAGGGCAATTTTCCGGTCGATCAGGTCATCATCAGCCGTCCTGTGATGAAAGTTCTTCTTCAAAAAACCGATGGAAAAAAAGATGAAGCCACCAACGATCAAAAATTAAGCCTGTTCAGCGAATTCAAAGCATTCACGGCAAGGCGTATCAGTATAGAAAATGGAAAACTGGAACTGGCCCGCTATGAAAATTTCAAAAGCCAAGCCATTTTAAATACCAGCATTGACTTTTCTCTGGACCATTTTCAGGCATTGCAAACCAACAATCGATTCGAAACCAGCTATGATGATTTCCGTTTTAACCTGGCCAATCTGTTGCTGAATACCGGCGATGAATCACACCGTTTGCAACTCCAGGCAGCCGATTATCGCCTCAGCACCGGTGTACTAGCTTTGAAAAACCTTCAACTGAATCCTGTCAAAAAGGCTCACAATACTGAACGGGTACTGGAAATCGATTTGCTGATACCGGAAATCAAACTCACTGGCTTTGATGCACGACAGTTTCAGAAAAAACAAAACATCGAACTCAAACAGGTTCAGGTCAATGAGCCCATACTGACCCTCACTGATCGGCGGATAGAAGCCAAAAAAAGCTTTTCACCCTACAACTTGAACTTGTACAAATACATTCAGCCATTGATGAAAAGCCTCTCGGCCGATGAAGTGCAGCTGAATAAAACAGTCATCAACCTGAACCAAAAGCAAAACCGGCAATTCCGGAACATTGATATTCTTGCACATAAGGTCCTCATTGACGAAGAACATAGCCGAAAAGGAAAACTGCTGAATGCCGAAGCGGTGGAAGCCAACGTCCAGCAAATAAAAGGAACAAGCAGGGGTGACTTTTTTGAATACCGCATCAACGAACTGAAGTTGAACGACAAGGGAGATTTCAGCATCAGCGGGCTTCACCTGAGTCCCCTGATGAGTGAACAGGAATTTGCCCGGCGGAAAGTGTATCAGGCCGATTACTTCGACATCAAGAACATGAATGCTTCGGGAAATGGATTGGACGTAAAGGAATTCATCGAAAACCAGAATTTCTACGTGAATGAATTATCGGTTGATTTCGATGAAGTGAAAATCTACCGTGACAAGAACTTTCCGTTCACGCCCAACCTGAAAACCAAATTGCCCCAACAAGCTTTGAGGGACCTCAAAACGGGTTTGGAAATCAAGAAAGCAATGATGAAGGTGGCCTATTTTCAATTTAGTGAACTTGAACCCGAAGCCGACCAGAAAAGCATGGTTTTCGTGACCGGGGCCACTTTTGAACTTCAAAATGTTACCAACCGGAAATCGACCCTCGAAAAGCAGCCGAACATGATGGGAAC
>JAFGVJ010000219.1 GCA_016938055.1 Prolixibacteraceae bacterium | reverse complement strand
TACCATCAACTTCAACCGGTGCTCCGGTGCATTCAGCTCCATACAATTCCTGTTCAAACCCCGGAAAACATGTTGCTTTTTTGTGTTGTAGGAGTTGATTGTGCCCTAAAACCAAAGGTGCAGCACAAATGGCGCCCAATGTTTTCCCTTGTTGATGAAAACTGACCAATTGTTCACGAAGACCTTCGTGTGCGTCCAGATTGCTCGCACCCGGCATTCCTCCTGGCAGAAAAATCATGTCGGCTTGCTGGTAATCGCTTGCTTCAAACAGCTGATCGGCCATGACTTTGATATGATGTGAACCTGTGATCGTTAGCTGATGGCTTATGGCAACCATTTTCACTGTAAAACCTGCTCTTCGCCATACATCAACGGGTATCAGTGCTTCCATTTCTTCAAAGCCATCGGCAAGGTGAACTAAAATGGTAATCATTGTTTTAGGGTCTTAAAAAGGTTAAACATACAGGTTTTGAAAGGGGAGAGGTGAGTCCTGTAAAAGTGAGTTTTCCACTTTTTTGATCAATAGCATACACACTTATATGATGAGCTTCCTGATTCGCGGCCAGCAAAAACTTTCCGTTGGGCGAGATAGCAAAATTTCTGGGCCATTCGATGGCTTCTTCCATCCATTGAACCAAAGTTGCTTCCATGGTGATTTGATCCACAGAGAAAACAGCAATACTGTTGTGTCCCCGGTTAGATGCATAAAGGGTTTTTCCGTCGGAAGAATAGTGAAGGTCAGCACATTGGTTATTTGTTGTGTGCGACGTTGGAATGGTTGAGACTACTGACTGCAATAGGCTGAATACACCCTCATCATCGGGCAGATACGTTTCTAATGTACTGTTCAGTTCGTTGATCACGGTCATGGCTTTTCCTCCCGGATGAAAATCGAGGTGACGCGGACCAGCACCCTTTTCAGTCTGGATGATATGTTTCACTTGAAGCCCTTCTTTTGTTAGATCGTAAACATATACCTGATCGGTACCCAAATCGCAGGAATAGGCAAATTTTCCTGTCAAATCGATGTGAATATTATGGGCATGGGGAGCGCTTTGCCGGTTGGTATTGGGGCCTTTCCCTTCGTGCTGGTGAATAGCCGTGCTTCCTGTGTTACTTTCACCAACACTGATCCTCACCACGTTCCCACTATTATAATTGGCAACCAGCACCGTTTTACTAGGTGCATGATAGCTCACATAACAGGGGCCATTCCCCATTGTTGGATATTCTTCTGTTTTTGTCAGTGCTCCACTGAGGCTATCAACAGCGAAGCCTGCAACCATGCCCGGGCCATTCCATGATTCGCTAACGCTCCAAATTTGCTGACCATCAGGCGTAATGCACTGAAAAGAAGAATGATCAATTTTTGCAACCAGCTGAGTTTGGGAGATGATTCCTGAATCGGCATCAAATTGTGCCAGATAAATGCCTTGACTTTCACCGTCGGTATAGGTGCCGATATAAAGCGGATAAATCGATGGGGCTCCAACAGGATCGGGGTTATCTTTCAAGTTTTCAGTCTCTGATTCCGATAAAGAATCAGCATTGGAAACGATCGTATCATTTTCATTTTGATATTTTGGCAATTCGTTTCCATTGCTTACATCGCAGCTCCAAATGAAGAAGATGGACAACAGCAGGTATTTGATCATTTTGTTTGATTTAGATAGTTGTAAAGATAGTAAAAATGTGAAGTGAGTTTTCCCTGATCAAGGATGGTGGCGTGTTCGATGATCGGAGTGTGTTCATTCCTGATCAGATATGGAAGTATTTCGCGGTGCAAAATTGAGGAAAAGTGAATGGAAGCTTCGCGCGGCAATTTCGCAGGTAAATTGGCAATGGCCATCACTGTGAGATTCTTTTCCGAAGAAAAAGCAGGTACTTCGCAGGCTTTATCAGGATCATAATCGTAATACGGTTCAAGGTGAGTACTTTCCCTTAAGGTGCAGGCTATTGGACCAGGAATGTCGCAACTGATATCAGCCACAACTTTCAATGCATGATTGCATTGCCTGAGATCATCAGCATTTAAAAATACAGGAAAACCCGGTTCCCAGTAATGGCAAGCCAGGTATACATCGGCGCAAGCAGCAAAGCGGTTCAGCAAAGAGCGATATTGATCTGGCTGATGTTGATATTCTTTTTTACGATAGGGTTTTCCCTCCCGATTAACAATGTGATGTTCACGCCCAACAATGGTGTATACAGCTTGGTTACTGGTTTTCAAAAACTTTGCAGGTGATACCTTCAGTATGCCTGTATTTCGAAGTACCTGTTCGACTCCTTTTGCTGTTTGCCCCGAACCGCTTATCAAAAATTTGACAGGTGGAAATTTGCCCGATTGGAGCAAGTCTCGAAAACCGTAAATATCGTCTAATGCATCAGTCTCAGGCAACTCACCAAGACCGAGTTTTTTCATCAGGGCATGGATAGCATAATAACAGCCGGCAATTCCTGCCCAATAACCAAAGGCAATGATTCTTCGGCGATGTTTGTCCATCAGGTATTCATAATCGATCAGGGTAATTTGTTTTTGGGCCAATTCCTTGAAATAGCCTTGTTGTTTGATTTGTTGTTTGGCAACATGCGCGAAGAAAAGATAGGTTTTTCCAGGAATGATGCTTCGCAGGGCAACTTCCTTCACACCAATCAAACAATCGCAATCATCCACTTTTTCCTGAACAGGAATATGGAATTGTTCGTATTCCTGATTGCTGAAAATGCGTTTGTCCGAAGCTTGTGCAACAATTTCAAGCCCGGGAAACTGATCCATCAGCCTGCGGGCGTGCATGGGTGTCAAAGCTACCCGGGGATCCCCTTGGCGCAAGGTTTCTCTGATAATCCCAATCTTCATAAGAATTCCAATACTACCTTTTTAAAAAACTTTTGCTGCAACAGTTTAACGATACGCTTGACCACAGTTTTTCTGATTTCTATTTCAACAGGCTGGTCCGGATCGTGATGAGCCCGGTTGATGCGTGTACCTACCAGCAGGTAAATGATGTCGTGTTTGAGCAGTTTTTTGACAATTTCGTCGGCGGGTGACCCATATAAGCGGGTGTCACCATGGTAGTTTTCCAGGATTTCCTCAACCTTGCTAATGGTGATGATCCCTTCAGTTACCAGGTCGAAACCTGCAAGTTTTGAAATGGGGGGCAATGTCGGATCGGAATGATGCTGAACCATTTGCAGTTCAAGGTTCATTTCCCTGGCAACAATTTCAGCAGTTGTACCCCCGCAGATGATCTTCTCTCCCCTGAAATCCTGAATTCTCTCGATAAAACCAAGGTCTTTCATTTTATAAAATGGCGGACCGGTAATGAGCATCAGTTCACGTGGTTCCCTCAAATAAACCACACCACAACTGGTATCGTCCTTTAAATGATAATTATCGTTGGTAAGGGCACGGTTCACGATCTTCCGGGCCAATTTGCTGGCAGAAATATCGGGCTGACTATTAATTAGTTGCGCCACGAATTC
>JAFGVJ010000031.1 GCA_016938055.1 Prolixibacteraceae bacterium | reverse complement strand
AATACCGATCCCTGATCTCCCTTGGGTTCATACCAGATTTTACCTCCCAGCAAGCGGGACAAACCATTGCACAGTGAGAGGTCGAGACCGGTTCCGCCAATGTTTCTCGAACGGGATACTTCTTCGGTAATGAAGCGGTCAAACAAATTCGACCACAAGGTTTCGTTGATCCCGATTCCGGTATCTTCCACCCAAAAATGAATCTGATCTTCTTCGGGACGATAGCCTAATTTCAGCCAACCTTTCTTGGTAAACTTGATGGCATTGTCGAGGAGTTTTTTGAGGATACGCGTCAGTACATCGGGATCGGAATGAATAATAAACTGCTCACTGATCAGGTTATCGAGCAGTAAACTCAGTTTCCCTTTTTCAGCCTTTGCACGATACTCGGCGTACAAATCAAATATTAAGTCATTCAGGTCGAAAGCAACAACATATGAATTAAAACGATTGGCTTCAATCCGGGCAATGTCCAACACATCGTTGAGGATAGACATCAGTATTTTACTGCTTTCAGCAACAACACCGGAGTATCGATGCTGTTCTTCTTTGCTGACCTCAGTGGTACTTAAAATCTCAGAAAAACCAATGATTCCGTTCAAGGGGTTCCTGATTTCGTGACTAAGATTGGCAAAAATTGTCATCCTGAAATTTTTCAGGTCACTGATCTCCTCCTGGAGTGCCTTGTTTTGATTGAGCACCTCGTCGAGCTGCAATTCAAGCTGTTTGATCCTTTTATCTTTTTCGTCCATCGATGGTCAAAATGAAATCAGAAGTTGCGTTGAAAGTTAAAATATTCACAAACAGGATCAAAGTTTTTACAGATTTTTCTATCCTTTTTACAAGCAAAGGAGCGGAGAATTTACAAACCCCGCTCCCTGAAAACAATACTTTTCTATGAACTAAAATCCTAGACGCTTGATGTGCCTTTCAAAAATATTTTCGAAAACCTGTTTTTCAATGTTGGCTTCAAATTTATTCAGTGCATGGTAATACACTTCTCCCTTTTGGGCGGCCACTTTATATCCCACATGAATCAGCTGGCGCAAATCGGGGTTGAAATCCGGGCAATTCTGATCGTGTACAATGGCATTGCGGAATTGTTCGCCGGTCCAGGTATTCACCTCTTCGGGCATGGGCAGGTTTTGAAGTTTGATATCGATGACGCTTGCATAAGGTGCTGTGAGTTCATCCATTTTCTGATAAGCCTTGGCATATACTTCCTTGGCCAGTGCCAATCCTTCGCCGTCGGAAATGGCTAGCCCTGCAATCTCTTCGAGCCAGGTAGTACCGGCAGTTTTGATGTGAATGCCGGTATCGTGTTTTCTGATCAGTCGGCCAATCACAGGATAGATGGCAAATTTATCGCTTCCCGAATGCACACTGAGTTTAAGGTTGTCGGGCAAACCAAATTGTGCTATGGCATATTTGATCACCAGCAGATCCTGTTCAAATTCCTTTTCGAACAAGTTCACATCGCCCACATAATCGACGCCTTTGTTGAAACGGCCCGAAAACCTAGGCGCTATGGTTTGGGCTGGTACTCCATGATCGGCCAGGAGTTTCAGGATGAAAAACAAATCGAGCGGACTTTGCGGAGTGTCGGTTTCGTCGCACGAAACTTCGGGTACAAAGTTGCCTTCGCCCTTTTTCTCCACCAAAAATCGGTACACTTTAGCTGCTTCGGCAATGGCCTTCAGGTAATTGTTGGCAAAAGCCGAAAGTATACCTTCGGTCACCTCAAATGATGTTTCAATACCGGGAATGTTCAGTTTTCCAAGATAAGGCTGATGGCTTTTCACGAAAGCACTGAGTTCATCGGCAGGGGCTGCCTCACCAATAAAATCGGCTACATCGATGGTGAAAAAGTCACAGGGCTCAATAAAGCGGTCAACATTCTTCAGGTTGATGTGATCGGCGTCGCAATAGTAATCGCCTTTCCAGCCCAGCGCCTTCACGGCAGCATCGGCCTCTACGCGAACCTCCGATGGTTCGGTTCCAATGGTGCTATGCTCACGGTTCGACTTGTTCCAAACCGGTGTAAATTCGAGATTCAATTGTTCTTTTGCAGCGATGAAAGCTTTCAGTTGAGCTTTTCCCTGGTGACCAAAGCGGTCGCCAACGCCAAAAGAATATTTTCCAATCTTCTTCATAATGTTTTATTCATAAAATTTATACTCCAAAAAGGTTGGGCAACCACATGCTGATTTGCGGAATGTAGGTGACCAGCAACAAAACAACAATCATGGCAATAAACATCGGGATCAGTGGTTTGATCACCTTCTCGATGCGCACATTGGCCACACTGCATCCGATAAAAAGTACAGAACCCACAGGTGGTGTGCATAAGCCCACACTCAGGTTTAACACCATCATGATCCCGAAATGGATGGGATCGATTCCCAAATTCACCACAATGGGTAAGAAAATAGGGGTAAATATGAGAACAGCCGGTGTCATGTCCATGAAAGTACCAACCAGCAACAAAATCATGTTGATAATCAATAAAATCACAATTTTATTGTCGCTCAATCCCAGCAAGCCATCACTCACGTTCTGAGGGATGTTTTCATAGGCCATGATCCACGATAGTCCCATACTGGCAGCTACGAGCAACATTACGATGGCAGTAGTTTTCACCGACAACAGCATGATACGCGGCAGGTCTTTCAATTTCATTTCTTTATAAATCAACGCCAAAATAAAAGCGTAAAGCACTGCAACTGCCGAAGCTTCCGTGGCAGTAAAATAGCCGGCTACGATCCCCCCGATGACCACAATCAGCATTAAAAGACTGGGAATGGCATCCCACAGAATTTTAAAGGCCCGGCGGGCACCTTTGGGGCTTTTCCTTACTTTTCGTAAGAATAAATAAAGAAAAGCTCCAATGATTGCAAGCATGGCGATGGTATATCCTGTTGAGGAAATGGCATTCAGCCTCTGCAAGCCAAAAATGCTCAATGCAATCACAACAGCTACAATGAATATTTTAAAAAGAAGACCGGAAACTGCTTTCACACCTTTATGCTTGTAAACGATCATGGACATAGCCATGAGCATGATGGCAACACCGGTAAGCATACCAGGCAAATAACCTGCCAGGAACAGCGCCGTGATGGAAGCACCCCCGCTGGCCAGCGAATATACAATGAGGATATTGCTGGGCGGAATGGTCAAGCCGGTTGTGGCCGATGCAATGTTAACGGCAGCACTGTAATTGTCGGCGTATCCTTCGCGCTTCATTTCATCTTTCATAATGGAGCCGATGGCTGAGGCCGAAGCTGCGGCAGAGCCTGAAATGGCACCGAACAGCATGTTGGCAAAAACATTCACAACAGCCAGGCCGGCCGGCCATTTTCCAACCAGTACCCGGGCCAGGTTGATCAGCCGCATGGCAATTCCCCCGCTGTTCATGATGTTTCCCGCCAGGATGAAAAACGGAATGGCCAACAGAGCAAAACTGTCGAGCCCGGTTGCCATCCGATGCGCAAAAGTGGTCAAAGCCGGTAAAGTATCAATACTCACCAACATGGTTAAAATACCCGAAATACCGATACTGAAGGCAATGGGAACACCCAGCACCAACAAAACCAGAAAGCTGACAACCAATATGATAATTCCTAAATATTCCATAAGCTAATTGTTGGTTCCACCGGGTGGAAATCAGTTATTGCGTTTTACATTTTTAAGGATTTCTTCCACTGAATAATAGCCAATGAGAATGCCGCTCAGAGGCATCACCAGGTATACGTAACCCAGCGGGATCATCAGCGCGGCAGAATTCACGTTTAGCTGAAAACGGGTAATGACCAGCCAGGCACCACCAATCACCATCACCAGAATGGCAAAAAGCAAGACAACAATGTTGATGAGGATGATCATTTTGCGTTGACGTTCCGGTTTTGAACGCTGCAACAGCAAGTCAATGGCCAGGTGTTCCTGTTTACCGGCAACATAAGCAGCTCCTAAAACGCCCACCCAAATGAGCAGGAAACCAGCCATTTCGTCGGTAAATGAACTGGGTGAAGAAAGCAGGTAACGGCTGGCTACCTGCCACAATACATCGATCACAAGAATTCCCATCAGGAAGATCAGCACATATTCCAATGCCTTATCAACTTTTTCTCTGAATGTCATTGTTTAATCCTCCACAGCTTTAATTTTTTGAATCAGTTCATACAATTCGGGTTTCGAACGGTAGGCTTCAATCATGTCTTCGACCCGTGCAGCAAAAGGTGCCTTATCGGGATAGTTAATAGCCACCCCATTTTCCTGGATGATGCGCAAGGACTCGGCTTCCGATTCAGCCCAAACTTCACGCTGAACAGGAACAGACTCATCGGCAGCCTGTTGCAACCATCCTCTTTCCTGTTCGGTTAGTTTGTTCCAAACCACCGTACTGATTACCAGCACATCGGGAACCATGGTGTGTTCATTGATGGAATAAAACTTACACACCTCGTAATGGTGCGATGTGTAGAAACTGGGTGGATTGTTTTCAGCGCCATCCACCACCCCGCTTTGAAGCGCAGTGTACAACTCGCCCCATGAGATGGGCGTGGGCGAACCACCCATGGCTTTCACCAACTCCATGGCTGTTTGACTTTTCATCACGCGCATTTTCAAACCTTTCAGATCGTCGGGTTTTTCAATGGGCCGGTTAATGGTATAAAAACTTCGCGATCCGGCATCGTAAAAACAAAGTCCGCGCACCTTATACTTTTCGGTACTGAGCAACAATTCCTTTCCGATGTCCCCATCGAGAACATTGTAGGAATGTTGCTTCGACCTGAAAACATAGGGCAACCCCAGCACCTGAAAATTATTGGTAAAACTTTCAAGAACAGCTGCCGAAACTTTGGTAATCGCCAGACTCCCAATCTGCAACAACTCCACACATTGTTGTTCTGTTCCCAATTGTCCGCTGGGATAGATTTCTAATTTCATTTTTCCTTCCGAAATCACCTCAAGGCGCTTTCCCATTTCCACCATCCCGATGTGAACCGGATGCGTAGGTTCCAAACCATGCGCCAGTTTCAGTACGGTGTGCTCATCACGGATGATCTCACAGCCGGAAAGAAAGAATATCAAAATGAGAAGAAGGAGGGGCCTTGATCCCCGGTTGATTTGCTTCATAGTAGGTCTT
>JAFGVJ010000218.1 GCA_016938055.1 Prolixibacteraceae bacterium | reverse complement strand
TGCCGAGGTGGAAACCACGCCGGTGGCTTTGCCCATGACTTCAATTTTTTCCCTGATATTTTGAATGGCCACGGTATCGGTATTCACACCAATGGCGCCATTGTAGGTTTTTTCACCGGTAGCCAGCGCGGTACCGGCTGCTCCCGAATCGGTGATGTAATGGGTGGCCGAAGCGGTATTTTGCAAGCCCATGTGCCTGAAATTGGTCATGTACAGCTTTCCCCCGTTGGCCGTGTAGCCGGCATAGAGCTGGGTGAGGCCCATCCCGTCGCCAATCATCAGGATCACGTTTTTGGGTTTTCTGGCCGAAACAGGTTCATCATAAGTAACTACCTCATAACGGATTCCTCCATGATAAATACGGGCCGAATCTGCTTTCGACAAGGTTTTGTAATTCTCTTGAGCCTGTCCTGTAATGGTAAACATACCGGTGATAAGGGCGATGAGTAAAATGGATTTTTTCATTGTATGTTTTTAAAAATTGTCAATGGTCTTGTCTTATGTCTTGTGTCTTGATACTTGATACCAGTTCCAAATAAACAACTTTCGCACCAAAAAGATTCCACCCTTCGATTAAAAAACAATCTCATCTCACACAAAACTTGTCAGGTCGAATGCGTGGTTCAGTACATATTGCACGGGATCGTGGTTTAAATCGATGTGTATGCACTGCATTTTCAAAAATTCTGCCAGGATGTCTTCGGCATTCATCCGGCTGATCTGGGCCACCCGGGAGAACTTCGACAAGGTGATGCTATCGTGCTGCTCCAGGTAAGTGACCAACACTTTACGGGGCTGATCGTAGGTGAACATCAAGCCAACGGCATCGTTCTGCAGTTTCCATAACTTCAGCAGTACATTGTTGGCCAGTATGTTTTCATCATTTTTGCGGATATAGGCCAACCAACGTTTGTCATCACTTTCGGCAAAATGTGGCCGTTGCTTGCTGGCTTCCACATTGATTTCCAGCACGGTTTTACCTTCCACTTCCCATTGCTGCACTTCAAAGGGGATGGCCGGGCGGCTGTAAATACGTGCCGCTGCTTCCACCATGTAGTATTCTTCTTCGGAACGTACCCCGGCAATTCTCCCATTGTCCTTCACACCCACCAGCAAACGGCCACCGTCGGTATTGGCAAAAGCCACCAGCGAACGGGCAATCTTGCGCGAATCGTTGATGCAATACTTGAAATCCTGCCGCTGGTGTTCGCCTTCGGCAATGAGCTGGAACAAGGGATGGACCGTTACTTTCATAACTTATTCATTGATGATTTCGGCCACCACGAAGGTACTGCCCCCCACAAAAATCAGGTCGTTGGGCTTTGCATTGCTCCTGGCAGCGGCGAGGGCTTCGCGCACCGTTTGATGCACCGTTCCCCTTAACCCAAAGGGAACAGCCAGGGCCTGCAATTGGTTCGCATCCAGGGCCCGCTCAATGCCGGCCTGCGTAAAATAATAACGCGCATTTTTGGGCAACAATGCCAATATTGCGTTGATATCTTTGTCGTTGACGGTTCCAAACACAAAATGCAGTTGGCTGAAACTTTCGCTGGCAAGTTGCCTGACTACATCATCCAGTCCGGCCTCGTTGTGCCCGGTATCGCAAATGATGCGCGGCTGCTCACTGATTTGCTCCCAACGACCGCGCAATCCGGTCATCGTTACCACCTGTTCGATACCTTCCCTGACTGCTGCTTCGGTGATTTTCTCGTATTTTTTCCTGAGTACCTGAATGGCAGCCAGCACAGTCACCAGGTTTTTTTGCTGGTAGTGGCCGCTCAGCCCGGGTACCAGGTCGCGGTACAACACCACGCACTCGTTGGTCAACGACAGGCCGAATTGATTCCCCGGCAATAGCAGGTATTGTTGATCGGCCATCTCGAGGGGAGCACCCAGTTCACGCGCCTTTGCCCTGAACACCGGTTCCGATTCGGGATGGCTCTCACCAATGATCACCGGCACGCCGGCCTTGATGATGCCCGCCTTTTCGGCAGCAATAGCGGCAATGGTAGTCCCCAGCAAATTGGTGTGATCGAGGCTGATGTTGGTGATGACCGAAAGATCGGGGGTGATGATGTTGGTGGAATCGAGCCGGCCGCCCAGGCCCACTTCAATCACGGCTACATCGACCTGTTGGGCGGCAAAAAAATCGAAAGCCATCATCACCGAAAGTTCAAAGAACGAAGGTTCGATGTTCAATTCCCGGTTCATGTCCAGAAAACGCTCCACAAAATTGCTCACGGCTGCTTCGGAAATCATTTCGCCGTTCACCCTGATGCGTTCACGGTAATCCACCAGGTGGGGCGAAGTGTACAGGCCTGTTTTGTAGCCGGCGCTTTGCAGTACCGACGCCAGCCAGTGGGATACCGAACCTTTGCCGTTGGTGCCAGCCACATGGATGGTGCGGAACATCCGGTGCGGGTGCTGAAACAGCACATCGAGCGCCAGGGTATTGTCCAGATTGGCTTTGTAGGCTGCCGGTCCGCTTCGCTGAAACATGGGCAGTTGCCCGAAAAGATATTGCAGGGTTTTGCTGTAATCCATATTTATTAACAATGCCTGTTATAAAGTTCATGAAAATGAGGCTGGCTTCACCAGGTGAAGGGCCTGTTTTTTTCTTACTTTTAAAGAGCCCAATCGTGCTTAAATTGTTCTGCAAAGAACCCAAAAAAAAGAGATAAATGGCAAAAAAAAGATGCAAAATATTTGTCGTTGACACCAACGTAATTTTACACGATCACCAGTGCATTTATAAATTCCAGGACAACGATGTGATTCTGCCCATTGTGGTGCTGGAAGAACTCGATAAGTTCAAACGGGGCAGCGACCAGCTGAATTTTCAGGCCCGTGAGTTTGTGCGACTGCTGGACGAACTGGTCAAGGACGATCTGTTCAATGGCGGTCTTTCGCTGGGTCCGGGGCGTGGCAAGCTGCGCATCGAAACCGGGAAACCCTTTTCCGAAAAGCTGAAAGTCTCTTTCCGCGAAGACATTCCCGACCACCGGATTCTCTCCATTACCGAATACCTGAAGGATCACCATACCGATCAGAAGGTGGTGCTCATCACCAAGGACATCAACCTGCGGATGAAAGCCAAATCCATTGGCATCGATTCGGAGGATTACAAAAACGACAAGGTGACCAACCCCGAAATTTTCAACAAGGGGGTTACCATCCAGAACAACTGCGAGGACGCCCTCATTGCCAAATTGTATGAAGAGCGTTACCTGCAGCCCGAAGAAGTCAGGCTCGACAAGGAAGCCGGCGCCAACGACTATTTCATTTTCAAGGGGAACAATACCTCGGCACTGGTTCGTTTCGACGGGACAGCCAGGCGTTACGAGCGCGTAGACAAAAAAACAGCCTATGGCATCAAGCCCCGCAATGCCGAACAAACCTTTTTGCTGAATGCCCTGCTCAATCCCGACATCAAGCTGGTGGCCGTTACCGGCAAGGCAGGAACCGGGAAAACCCTGCTGGCACTGGCTGCGGCACTGGCCCAAAATAACCTTTACGAACAAATCATGCTGGCCCGGCCCATTGTGGCCCTGAGCAACCGCGACATTGGCTTCCTGCCCGGCGATGCCGACGATAAAATCAGGCCTTACATGCAACCCCTGTACGATAACCTCACGGTAATCAAGCATTGTCACAACCCGCGCAGCGTGGAAAATGCCCGCATTGATGAAATGGAAAAGGAAGAACGCCTGGTGATTGCCGCGTTGGCTTACATCAGGGGCCGCAGCCTTTCCAATTCGTATTTTATCATTGACGAAGCCCAGAACCTCACCCCGCACGAAATCAAGACCATCATCACCCGCGCGGGAGAGGGCACCAAGATGGTGTTTACCGGCGACCTGCACCAGATTGATTCGCCTTACCTCGATCAGCAGTCGAACGGCTTGGCCTATTTATCGGATCGGATGAAGGGGCAAGAAATATTTGCCCATGTAAACCTGGTGAAAGGAGAAAGGAGCTACCTGGCCGAGCTGGCAAGTGATTTGTTGTAAACCTCAACACTTTTGTACAGCAGATAAACAGTCCCTCTCACAGTGCGGGCCCGAAAAATATTATGCTTTTTCTCTTTTGAGATTTATTCTAAAAAATCCTGGAAATTTTCCTGGTTTACAACATGAACAACGGCGTTTTCGTAAGCAGTGATGAATGCTTTTGCACCTGCTGATTTATGGGCGGTCCATTTCATTTCGTAACCAACAATACTGTTGTTTTGCTCTTCAATGTAATCCACTTCTTTTTGATCGTAAGTCCGCCAAAAAAAGCTACCCGCTCGGTTTTGAGTGTAATGATTCCTTTTTAACCGTTCCGAAATGCAGTAATTCTCCCACAACCTCCCCACATCATCGCGAAGGTTCAATGGATTAAAATTTGAAATTACCACATTTCGTATTCCGTTGTCCCAAAAATAGTAACGGGGCGATTTGGTATATTCCTTGCGCATATTTCTGCTAAAACCGTTCAACGAGAAAAGCACATACATTTTTTCCAACAGCTCGAGATAACGTTGCACCGTTTTGTTGTCGGCTTTTAATGCCCTACCCAACTCGCTATACGAAACTTCATTGCCAATTTGGAATGCAATGAGGCGCAGCAGGTTGATCACAAACCCGGCTCCCTTAACGTTGTCGAGCATCAGCAGGTCCTTCAGCAAATAACCATCCCGGATGTTTTCAAGTACCGAAATCCTTTCATCGTCGGTTTGTGCAAGGTACGACTGAGGATAGGATCCATAAATCAGTTTCTGGTGCAAGGTACTTTGAGCAGTTATAAAATCCTGTTTCAACTCTGCCTGGGCAAAAGCAAACAAGTTATAAAAGGTGCTTCGGCCAGTTAATGGTGCTCCCATGTTATTTCTGATGTCAAAAGCCGAAGAACCTGTAACAAAAATTGACAAATTGGGAAGATTATCGACCATTAGTTTCAGGTTGGCTCCAATATCCGGGATCATTTGTGCTTCATCGATAAAAAGTGTGTCGTAACCTTTCACGAAACGTGATAATAAGCTTATCCTATGGCTCGAAAGGATTTCGGCAGCATCGAGGTTATCACCCTGAACAACTAAGATATTATGATCAGCCAGTTTTGTTTTGATTGAATTCAACAAGAATGTTTTTCCAACACGCCTGGCTCCCAATAAACCAACAACATGTCCCGGTGATAGCCGATCGATGATTTTTGGTTCAATTGAGCGTTCAATTATTTCATTATTCATTGCTTTTGCTTTGGTAAATCAAGCTCAAAATTACTGAAAACATTTCAATAATCCCTGTATTTCGATAAATTCAAGGATAAATATTCCCTGAATTTGTCGAAATAATGGGAGTCTTACTCCGCGAATTTACCTTAACTCATAAATTTAATTTTTCGAATGCATTTTCAGGCTTACAACGTCTTAATTTGCTTCCACGGATATTGTTTACCGGCGACCTGCACCAGATTGATTCGCCTTACCTCGATCAGCAATCGAACGGGCTGGCCTATTTATCGGACCGGATGAAGGGGCAGGAAATATTTGCCCATGTCAATTTGGTAAAAGGAGAAAGGAGCTACCTGGCCGAGCTGGCAAGTGATTTGTTGTAAGGATTACCATATCTATTGTAGATTTCTGTTAACCCGAATTTTTCAATTTCATATTTGTTGAAAAACTTCAATATGAATCATAAGACCTATATAAGGTCAAATCCCTCTGTGATTATTTTTTCATGTAAAGTGCATTTTTTGTTAAATAAATTTGGATGTTATGGTTTTTTTTTAAGATTTGAACATCAACCAAAAACAACAGACCCAAATGAATCCAACTGCTAAATCAACACTACTTTATAGGCTCAAACTAAGAAACTGTTTAAATTTTCTCCGCAGGAGAAACATATCAATAGAAATAACATGAAATCAGGATACTAATTCCCCGGAGGGGATACATTAAATTTGTTATGCATGTCCTAACGGACAATTGGTTCCATCAGAAATTGTTTTCTATTGATATGGATGCCCTACGGGCAAAATAGCAATAAGTACAAAATTTAAACAGTTTCTAAATGCTCCCTTCAGCATCAACAATTTAGTCTCAACAACAAACAATTACATAAATAAGGCAGCCTGCCCTGATAAACATGCTGCCTTAAAGTCTCATTTCAATAACTTAAAAAATAAAACTTATGGACAAAATTAGATTTTTAATTGGATTCGCCATTCTGGCACTATTAATTTCTTGCGTAAAAGATCAGCTCATTGAAGAAACGTTCTCCATAAATGGACCAAATACAATGGCCATTGACTCTTCGTTGGGTTTCAGGGTTGGAGTACACTATAACACCTTATGCTTTCCTACGGCAGATGATGCATTAATTGCTATGAGAACATTAAGTAATATGTCTCAGGATGAACGCCGAAACTGGGAAAAATCAATTGGATTTACCTCCTCTCAATCGTTAGTTGAAGATATTAGAAGTGAAATTGAGAAGGTTAAAAGCAGCGAAGAACTTGCTAGTTTAATAGAAAAAAATAAAAATTACATCATAGTAAATTCAACCGACTCTTTACTTATCACATCAAGGGTTTATGGTAATTATTCGCTAATAACAAATGACTTAGGATATTTTGCAAACGATCTGTATATTAATAAAGTTATGGATGGGAATTTGTATTCAGCATTTTTTCGCTATTTACCTGCAGTTGAAGCAAAATACCAGGAAACAATCCAAAACACTAAAATTGAAGGGCTCGATAAATTTGATGTGCAGGTTCTTAACCTTCAGGAAAATAATGAAGAAGAGCTTAAATCTGCAGTACTAATTTCACCTAGCCCGACCAACACCTTCATCAGTGTACATTTAGGAAATCACGATGATGCAACACCATGGACCCGAAGGGCAATTTTTACCATACAACTCATGAATAGTTATGTAAGAGGAAGCATCCCTTCATATATTAAAACATACAGCTATTATTACTTTGTCGTTTACTACAACAATGGATTAAACCCCTATGATTATGGTTATTACGGACAAAACTTCGGAGGCACTTTGGGCTGGCAGGACTTTATCCATTATTATGGAGGAATAAACGGGGATGACTATTGGAAAATACAGGTGCCAAGCGATGCCTATTTTGATAATTATCCTTCACCCAGGCCACCCATAGGTGATATTGAAATGTACATTTCTGAAGTTTTCCAGAAAAATTATTACAACTGGACTGGTGACATTTATTATAAAATGCAGTACAATATTGAAGGAAGAAGAAATACACTATTTCCCTGGGAAGCTCAGAGTGATGAATACGCCTATTTCTATAATATTGATGTAGATGCAGATATTTCATTCGATAATCCCTGGGGGCGAGTAGCTTTTTTAGATACAGATAATATGGGGCATTGTAATATCAGTCATGAAACAAGAGCCTCTAACGATAGTGAAGCTTATATTTACAGTGTCATGTTTCCAAATGCAGAATTGAAGCCAGTAGCCAGGTTCAAAAATGTACATGGGGTATTAGGTTATCAACGTTACGTTGGAAGCAACGGAGAATATTATTTAAATTTCAGTTTCTAATTCAT
>JAFGVJ010000217.1 GCA_016938055.1 Prolixibacteraceae bacterium | reverse complement strand
GGTCTCAGCACGAAGCAAATTTTGCCATGCTTCGGGCGCATCGATTATTTTCCCGTCGGAACTGGTTAAGAGTTCAGGCAGCACATACTGTGGCACCAGTTGTTCATCATAGATGACTGCTCTTTGCTGAGCAGTGGAAGGTTTATTGAGGAAAAGGGTGACCAAGGCCAATAACCAGGAAACAATTGTTTTCATGTACCATCATTTTTTAGTTCACTAAAGATAATGAATCCCCATCATACGCCCTGACTTGATGTTAAACAGCAGAATTTCATCATGCCTCTTTACTTAAAGCGATCAATTTCATAGCTTTATAGACACAAACCAAAAACCACCACCATGAAAGTTCATTTACCACTGAACTGCATGCTCTCCGCATGGCTGAGTGTGATGTTTCTATGCCTTGTTCCCTTCGTTTTAAGGGCAGAAAAACCTGAAAGATCCGAATCGTTGCAGGGTATCCCTGCTCCCTACACCGAAAACTTCGATGGGGTGAGTGCACCCAACCTGCCCGCGGGCTGGACCTATTATGCCCAACATGCCTATGGCAATCCATGGGTACAAACCATTAACAGAATATGGGCACCCAGTCAGCCCAACCTGATTGAAATGAGCAGTTTATTCGCTGCCGACGAAGCGGCTGAGCTCCTGTTCATTTCTCCCGAGCTTGAAAACATTGCACAATCAGCCATCCGCTTTTATGCCGGTACAGGTTCATCGTCGGCCCCGCCCGATTTAGTGGTAGGAACCATGAGTGATCCGACCGATCCTTCCACCTTCGTACCCATCAAAACCATCAGCGACCTGGGCTATGTATCCATGAAACAGTACCTGGTGGGAATGACCCAGGCCAGCCCCGAGGCCCGTTATATCGCCTTTAGGCATGGTGGGATTAAAGAGGGAAATTTCAAATCAATTTTGCTGGATAATTTTCAATACGAAAGCAACAGCGGATGCATTGAACCCTCGTTCCTTCAGGCCGAAGGCCGTTCAACGACAACGGCTTACCTGCAATGGACCGAAAATGGCACAGCCGAAAAATGGGAAGTGAAATATGGCCCCTCGGGCTTCAACCCCGATCAATCGGGAAATAAAATCAATTTTACCGGTAACCTGCTGGCTTTTACACTGTCGTTTTTGGAGCCCTCTACCCTGTACGATTTTTATGTACGAGCCATGTGCAGCCCCACCAACCCCAGTGCCTGGGCAGGTCCGGTCAGTTTCCGCACCCTTCAGGAAACAGCCAAGGTACCTTTTACAGAAACCTTCGAAGGGGAAAGTGCCCAACAATGGAGCTTCGAAAACGGGAGTTTTGACAATGCCTGGGCCATTGGTTCTGCCACTTCGTACGAAGGGAGTAAAGCTGCCTACATCTCGAATAACAATGGCACCAGCAATCAATACACCACCACTCAAACTGAGGCCAACCGGGTGCATTTCTTCCGCGACATTGAATTTCCTGAGCAATATGGTTTGTGTACTCTGAAATATTGGGTAAAAGGTATAGGAGCATCGGGCGATTACCTGCGGGTATTTTTGACCGATCCCGACGTGATCCCGGATGCCGGAACTTCGCTGCCTCAGTACCTGTACATCGGCGAAGGGCAGGTACAGAACAATGCTGCCTGGACCCTAAAAACCATTGCCCTCAACGGAATAGAACCGGGAATGAAAAAGCGGCTGGTTTTTTCATGGACCTGTGATAAATCGGGCGGGACGCAACCCCCAACGGCCATCGACCATGTAGAGATTACCTTCGATGCTTTAGGCGTCATTTCAGGAACAGTGAAGGACCTGAATGACAATCTGGTTTATAACGCAAAAATCAGTTGTGGTAATGAAAGCACTACTTCGGACTGGCAAGGAAAGTTTACCCTGGAAAGAATCCCGGCCGGGAAACAAACCTTGGTTTGTGAGGGCAGTTCAATGGCCACAATATTTAAGGAAATAGATGTAAGCAGCGGGCAAATGATCGAGCAAAACCTGCAATTTGAATACGAAAACCCTGTCATCCCCTATCGCTTTGAAGCAATAGGGTCTGTACCGGGGAATGAGCCTTATGGTCAATCGGCTGTGGACGGCCGCTACCTGTATGTCCCCCGTGGCAGCACCCTGCACATTTTCGATTGTGAAAATCCTTCAGCCCTCAACGAAATTGGCACACTCAACCTGCCCGGATTATCGGGGGTTTATTACCATCAACACCTGTATGCAGCCACGTCATCCGATCGGTTGGAAGTTTATGATTGCAACCAGGCCGCCAGTCCCGCGAAACTGTCTACTTACTTTATTTACGGGAGCGCCAAAGCCATGTGTTTTGGGCCTGGTCATCTTTACGTGCTGGCTAGCCAGCCCGGGGAACAAAGCATCCTGAGGGTGGCCGACCGTACAAATCCCCAGCAGATAATCGAACGGGATGCCGTAATTCTCAGCTTTTCTGGCTGGGGAAAGCTTCAACTCGACAGCGAACGGAACCTCCTATACGTGCTGGGAAAGACCGGATCGAATACCTATTTATTGACGATGTTCGATTGTGCTGACCCGGCCGATCTGAAACAGGTGTATTCCACCACCTTCACCAACCAGATCACCGGCATGGCTTTGCAGGGGAACCAACTGTTTCTTTCGTACAACCTCGAGAATCAGGGATATCTGGCCGTTTACAACACCAACAATCCGTCTTCTCCCCTCTTAATCCTTACACACACTTTCATGGCAGGAACTACTGTCGATGAAATGAGTCAGCACCAGGAAACTTTTTATCTCTTTGTAAGAAAAGCAGGGAGCAATGGTCTGGACCTGATCAGCATCATTTACGATGAGGCTCAAAACCGGTGTTATCAGGGCATCAGCACCGATGTTGAACAAAGTTGGTTAAACGGAACCTTGTCGTTTCTGAATACGCCCATCGAGCAGTTGAAATCCATCACAATTCCGCACGGAGGACAGTTGCAGGGAACTTATGCCATCACCACCGGTTCCAATTACACCAGTTCGTCACCTCCCCAAAAAATCTACATCATTGAAAAGCTCCCCACCGAGAGTCATGTGCTGGACATGATGATCAGTCCCGAAGCAGCCCAACTCGATGGCTGCACGGTGAGTCCAACGGTGGGCTCCCACAGTTATTTCTGGCCCACCAATGTAGAGGTAAGTGCCAGTCCGGCCGATCATTGGTTTTTCAGTCACTGGGAAGGTGCCGGAGCAGGGAATCCTTCGTCGGTGCTGGTGCAGGGCCATAAGGAAGTAACCGGAGTTTTCGGACCCATCCTCACCGTTAGCGGAACCAAGGGGAAACGGAACCTGTGCGGGCTGGAAGTACTGAATACCATCACCGATGCCGGTTCTGTTACATTCTTTGCCGGTGGCGACGACTGGCGGGTAGCCGCTTTTACCATCGATGCCAGTGGAAATGGCAATGACCTTAGCGATATTGATACCGTATACATTTACGCAGGAGGGGTCATCGTGGCAAAATATAATGCCGACAATGGCTCCGTTAAAGTACAGTTGCAGCCACCGGTTGTAGTTCCCAAAAATACCAGTTACGTGATTAACCTGGCCTACGTGTTCAACTTTGATCCCTTAAGCTTTGCCAGTGATACCCTTCAAAGTTTTGCCTGGCACATCCCCGGAGGTTCGGTCGCCGCAGAACCCCTGAATTATGAACCGGGCCTGGTGGAGGGCCAGGCCAAAATGCAGGAGCTGACCATTGCAAAAGTCTATAACAACGAAGAGGAGTACTTTTCCACCATTGAACAAGCGGTAGATCAAACCAACAACAACGGGATCATTTACCTGTGTCCGGCTGAACATCAAACAAACGTGGTGCTCGACAAAAACCTGACCATCAGGGGCGATGAAGGGATGAAAGCGCAAACCATAGTGAAACCGCTCGATCCGGTTCAGCCTGTTTTCCTGCTATCGAAGAATGCAAAAGCTACCAAATTTGAAAACCTGACCATCCAAAAATAGTGGCCATGAAAAGATGTATCCAATTCCTTACCTTCATGCTCCTGTGCAACATGGTTTTGGCACAGGAGAACCAAGAGATCAGTTCCAATTATCTTCCTTTCGATGAAGAAAACTGGCAGCTCATTGCCTATGAACCCGCTACCGGTATTGCCTTGTTAAGCTACGCCGGAAACAAACCAGCCTTTGTGGCCGGGAAAACGGTGACTACCCTGGTGAATGACACCATCGGTTATTTTTTGAGAAAGATTATGGCTGTTGAAGAAAGGGGTCAGGAACTGATTCTACACACCGAATTTGCCGATATGACCGATGTGTTCATCAACAAAAGCTTCACCCTTTCAACTGCCGCCATCTCTCCCCAAACATCCGGGGAGTTGAAATCGGCTCAGGCCATTTCCGAAGCATTTACCGATGCACAGGGTGTGATCCATCCCTGTGCGAGCATTGTACACAAGCGAAGCCCTGACGGAAAGAAACTGGCCATCAAAACCAACCTGGCGGAGGCAGCCCTGCTCAAGTCAGTCGATGAAAGCCGTTTAAGCATTTTAGACATTTTTTATGACCTCGATAATACGGAGTTATATTCCTCTGGTGGATTCAATTTTATGATTGAAAAAGGAGAATTGTCGTTTAAGGCCGATGCAGTATTCGATTTCGTTTTCAAAGGTGTTGCCCCGCAGGATTCTACACAAGAAATCGAGACCAGTGATCTGAAGAAATTTCAGTTCTACCTCGAAGGAGAAGCCATTGCTCATACCAACCTTAAAATGACCTTTGAATCGGCATATAGCAAAGAGGATGAATTGGAATTAATGGATGATTTGTTTAGTACTACACAAAAATTCATGGTTGGGCCCGTGCCGGTTTGGATCACCTTTGGCGTTGACATACTGGCGGCTTATCAATTCTCGGCCGAAGCAAAGGTTGAGGCCGACTGGGGCTTCGAGGCCAAACAGAATGTACGCATTGGGGGGGAGTACCTCACCGAAAGCGGAAAACTGAATCCCATTGCTGAAAAAACCTTCAGCCTTGAATTCACACCACTCACCGTTCAAGGCGAAGCAAACATGAGTGCCCGGCTGGAAATCTTCCCCCGTACCAGCATGATGTTGTACAGTGCCGCAGGACCTTATTGCGATGTGGTCCCTTACCTGAGTGCTGAATTCAAGGCCAAAGCCATGGCGAGTACCAGCGGTGAAACCGATTTGAAATGGAACAGCAGCCTCGATTGGGGCGTTGATTTCAGGGCCGGACTTGAGCCAGCCTTCCTCAAAAGCCTTCTCGGCGAAATTGGCCCTGTAACCTCCAACCTGTTACAGCAAAACATCTGGAATGCTCCTGCTTCGGTAGGGCTGGCCATGACCACCGGGAACAATTACATCCTGCCGGTGACCATCCCGCTTC
>JAFGVJ010000216.1 GCA_016938055.1 Prolixibacteraceae bacterium | reverse complement strand
CTCAATGAAATTGATCCGGAAACAATTCGGGTAATGAATGTATTGAAAGGTGATGCAGCAATTGCCAAATATGGGGATAAAGCAAAAGATGGAGCTATAGAAATCATTACGATAAAGGAAGCCCCTCAAACTTCCGATGAGGTCTTTGTTGTAGTGGAAGAAATGCCTCAGTTCCCGGGAGGAACAGCAGCCCTTGCAAAATTTATTACCGACAATTTAGCACCAACAAACACATCAGGGAAGGTGTATGTGCAGTTTGTAGTGAACAAGGATGGTAGTGTTTCCAATGCTAAAGTTCTTAGAAGCACTTCAGCTGAGTTGAATAAACCGGCACTTGATGTAATCAAAATGCTGCCCAGATGGGTGCCCGGAAAACAGCGTGGTGTTCCTGTAAAGGTTGCTTATAACATTCCTATTGAATTTCATTGAACAGGTTTAATGTGGATTAAAAATCTTCTAAGTTGATAGATGAATACAACTTAGAAGGTTTTTTCTTTATTGAGCCTCGGTTCAATACTTTGTTCCTGAATTTTAGGGGGCTATTGTTTACCTTTGGAAGCATGAAAAAAGCTTCGTCAAGCAATAAGCGGTTCTGGTACTCGCTGGACAATGCAGCAAAAATATTTCCTGCAATCATTTCCGACGAAGTTCCGGTTGTTTTCAGGTTAACAGCCGTTTTGAAACAGCCAGTTAAAATTCAGCCCTTCCGAAAGGCTGTTTTGCTGACCGAAAAACGCTTCCCCTATTTTAAGGTTCAGCTCAAAGAAGGTTTTTTCTGGTATTACCTGGAACAGCTCCCTGCGCATATTCCCATCGATCCCGACTTTGATCGGATGTGCCGAAAATTTTCAAAAGGAGAGGCATTGCTTCGTATCCTGGTCAGGGACACTACCATCAGCATTGAATTTTCGCACATATTGACCGATGGAGGCGGTGGTTTTGAATTTTTCAGAACCATTTTGATCGAATATGCCAAAGCCTGTGGCAAAGATATTCCTGTTGATTTTGTCTATCTGAAACCCGATTCACTTTTGTCGGACGAAGAATACGAAGATGCCTACAAGAGATATTTCAGGGAAGAGATTCCTCCGATGGTCAAAAGGTCGAAAGCCTTTCACATCCCTTTTCCCCTGAATCCTGTTCCTCGTTTTGAGCAGTCGACCCATTTTGTTCAACTGGAACAAATCAAACAGGTTTCACGCGCAAAAGGAGTGAGTATTACCACTTATTTGGTGGCCGCTTACCTGTATGTTTTGCAGGAAATTTACGAGGCACTTCCTTCATCCAACCCTTTCCGTAAAAACAGAATCGTACGCGTACAGGTGCCGATCGATTTGCGTGGTATTTTTCCTTCGAAGACCATGCGCAATTTCTCCCTGTTTGTAATGCCGGAACTGGACTTGCGTTTGGGGCATTATACTTTCGAAGAGGCACTCAAGACGGTTTATCATCAAATTCAGCTTGAAAGTGATGAAAAACTGATCAATAAGAACATTGCCCGAAACGTGGGCAGTGAGAAGAAACTATACGTGCGTGGCATTCCACTTTTCCTGAAAAGTGCCATCCTTCGCTACAAATCCTTGTCGCTGGGAGCCAGCCAATATAGCGGAGTGGTAACCAATTTGGGAAAAATCACTTTGCCTGATACGTGCAGTGAAATGATTGACTATTTTGTGGCCATACCACCCCCTCCCAATCAAATGTTGAAAATCAACTGCGGGGTGGTAGGTTTTGGCGATCGACTGGCCATCAGTTTTGGGAACATCACCAGGTCGAAAGCTTTTGAGAACAGTTTCAGGCAATTTTTACAAAGCCAGGGAATTTCAATGGAAACAGCTATTAAAAACCGGGAATCATGAGTTATTGTCAGCAGTGTGGCGTTGAGACAGACGACAATGCAAATTTTTGTTCATTGTGCGGAGCGCCAATCAGCAATGAAAACAGCATCGAACCGGACGAGATAACTGCTCAGATCAGGGAACGGAAAGCATTGAGCAGCTATCAGAAACTGACCCGGGTGCAGCGGTGGAAGATTTTCTGGGAAATTGCAGGAATGATCATTATTGCAGGTATTCTCATTAGTTTGACCATTAATTTGGCCGGTGATCATGCCCTTACCTGGTCTAAGTTTGTTATCGCAGTTGGCCTGACCCTTTTTGTAAACATTACCCTGATTTCTTTTCTCAACCGAAGAATATTCCTGTTGTTTTTGCTCAGTTTTTTTACATCGGCAGCATTCATAGCAATCCTTGATGTTATCTTAGGGATTTCAGGCATCATTACATCGTTGGGTATCCCTTTATTGCTGGCGGCATACCTGATTGTTTTAGCCTTTGTGCTGATTGAAAGAAAAACCCGGCAGAAGGGTCTGAACCTTATTGCTTATGCCATTCTGGCTATGGGTATTTTAAGTATTTGTACCGATGGGATCATTACCATTTATTCAAAGGGTTTTTTGAAAGTGGGTTGGAGCCTTACGGTGATGGTGTCAGCCATACTGATCGCAGCACTTTTGTTGTATGTGCATCACCGTTTGAAACGGGTAACCGACCTGAAAAGATTTTTTCATATTTAGTGGGGAACTTTCAGTCATAAAAAAAGGTCCCGTTTTAGCGGAACCTTCATTTTGAATGTCTTAAGTATTGTAAAACTATGCAAGTTTAACATTTACTGCATTGAGTCCTTTTTGTCCTTGTTCTAAATCGAAGGTAACGTTGTCGTCTTCTCTGATTTTGTCAACCAGACCTGAAGAATGTACAAAATACTCTTTATTTGATTCTGCATCTTTGATAAAACCAAATCCTTTCAGATCGTTGTAAAATTTTACTGTTCCTTTACTCATGATATTAAAAATTAATTTGCTGCAAGTTAAGTTTATTTTTTAGAATTAAATATTTATAATGGAAAAACTATTCAATATTAATTTATTTTATAGATTTTGAGTGTGCAAATAATTGAATTATTTAGGGGAAATTGACATCGTTTGGACTGTCTCTCCAAGGGTACTCACCCGTTCTATTCCGTGAGGGAAAAGGATTCTTGCATTTTTCAGGTGATGTTTCTCCTGTGCTCTGCACCACTACAGGCTTCCAATAATTTCTTCAAAATCTTTCTTCTTCAGGTTCAGTTTATTGGCAATCATCCTGAAGAGATCATCTTTTGTTTCATGTCTCCAGATTAAATCGGCCTCGGTCAGTTGCGGATATTTTTGTTTGAGCTTGTTTTTATTTTGATTCCAGATTTTGATGTCAAATTCTTCTTTCATAGATCTTATTGAGCTTTGTGTTATCCAAAAATTGCAGACACAATTTTCGCGCTACAAAAGTATTGGTCAAACCCGAAGAAAGCTTACACAAGTTCATTGAAAAGTTACATCATTCACTGATTTCATTCCTGAAAATAAACTCTTTTCACACGTTGTGATATGGAAGTAAACACTTCGTAAGGAATGGTATCCAGTGCCTTGGCCATTTCAGATGCCGGATATTCTGCGCCAAAAACCACTACACGATCGCCTTCGTGCGCTTCAATCCCGTTTACATCCACCATGCACATGTCCATGCACACATTGCCCACCACCGGAGCAAGCTTTCCGTTGATCCACACTTTCCCAACACCCTGACTTAAACGGCGGTTAAAACCATCGGCATAACCAATGGGCAGGGTAGCAATCAGCATTTCTTTTCCGGCATTTCCTTTACGTCCGTAGCCTATGGTTTCCCCTTTGCTTACCTTGCGTATTTGCGAAATGGTGGTTTTCAGGGTACTCACATTTTGCAGGGCTTCCTGGTTCACCTGGCTGATCCCGTAGAGGCCAATGCCCAGCCTCACCATATCGTACTGGTGTTGTACGAAGCGTTCTATGCCGGCCGAATTCAGGGCGTGCAACATCACATGATGTTCTGTTTGGCTTTGGATCATTTTGGCCAGCTTCTCAAAGCGGTGAAATTGAATTTGGGTAAAGCCATCTTCCGATGGATCATCGCTGGCAGCCAGGTGCGTGAACACTGAGCTGATGTGCAAAACGTTACCGCGCTTAACTTTTTCGAGCAGATATTTGATCTCTTCCTCTGAATCGAAACCCAGTCGCTTCATCCCGGTATCAATTTTTACATGAATGGGGAAGTTGCACACCGCATTACGTTGGGCCGAATGCAGGAACTGCTCCAACAAGCGGGTGGAATAAATGTTGGGTTCCAGCAAGTGTTCAAACATCATGTCGAAACTGTGTTCCTCGGGGTTCATGATCACGATGGGAATGGTGATGCCGGCTTTGCGGAGGGCCACACCTTCGTCGGCAATGGCCACGGCCAGGTAATTCACCTGGTGGAACTCCAGCAAACGGGCAATTTCGGCCATGCCGCTTCCGTATGAGAAAGCTTTCACCATGGCCATGATTTTGGTTTCTTTACTCAGCTTTGACCTGAAATGGTTCAAATTATGGATCATGGCCGAAAGGTCTATTTCCAGAACAGTTTCGTGGGCTTTCGCCTGAAGGATGGAAGCGATCTGGTCGAAGTGATATTCGCGGGCTCCTTTCAGCAGCACCACCTCGTTTTGCAGGCCAATGCTGGTGAGGTTGGCCAGGAAATCGGCCGTTGACGAAAAGAAAATGGCATTGTCGCCGAACAATTCGCGGTGCTTTTTCAGGTTTGCCCCAATACCGATAAAACGCTCAATACTCCTCAGTTTGATGAGTTGGGCCACCTCGCGGTAGAGCTCTTCATCGCTTTTTGAGGAGTAGAAAATATCGGATAAAACCAGGGTTTTGGGCATGAAACCCTGACTGGCCTGCTGGTCGAGCGTATCCAAAGCTATGGCCAATGAATTGATGTCGGAACTGTATGAATCGTTGATGATGATGCACTGGTTGATGCCTTGTTTGATTTCCATGCGCATGGCTACCGGCATCAGGGTACTGAATCGGTTGAGTACCTGGTCCTGTTCCTTCCCGATGGCGATCAGCGCTGCCAGACAGGTGATGGCGTTCTCTACCGAAGCATCGTCGGAGAAAGGGATGGAAATGGCGTATTGCTTTTCTTTGACCTGGCCAATGATGCCACATCCTTCGGGTATCTTTTGCACAAAATAGATGAAAAGGTCGGCAGTTTCGTCCATCATGGACCAACTGACCGGGCAAATACCTTTTTCTGTCACCATTTTCTGAACAGCCTGATCGATGCCGGAGTAGTCCTTGCAGTAAATGATCACTTCCGCTTCATTGAAAAGTTTAAGTTTCTCTGCAATTTTTTGTTCGGTCGATTCAAAATTGGCCTGGTGGGCTTCCCCGATGTTGGTAATGATGCCGTAACGGGGTTTGATCATTTGTTGCAGTTTTTCCATTTCACCGGGCTGAGAAATGCCCGCTTCGATGAAGGCCATGTCGGCCTGATTGTCGAGCAGCCACAGGGAATGGGGCACCCCGATTTGCGAATTGTAACTTTTGGGACTTCGGATAATTTTGTAGTCATCCACCAACAATTCGCTCAACCATTCCTTCACAATGGTTTTTCCGTTGCTGCCGGTTATCCCAATTACATTCCCTTCGAATTGATTCCGGCGAGCAGCGGCTAATTGCTGCAGGGCTGTCAGGGTATCCTCCACCAGGAGAAAAGTAGCATCGGGATATTTTACCAGGTTTTTCTTTTCGTTGGAGATCACAAAGCTGCGAACACCTTTCTCATAAGCCTTCCGGAGATAATCGTGGCCGTTGTTCCGATCGCTTACCAGGGCAAAAAACAGCGTTTCGGGACCTGATACAATGGTGCGCGAATCGGTTGACAGGTAGGTGATGTTCAGTTTTGGACCTTGTTGCAAAACACTGGCTCCAATGATGTTTGCAATGGAATGGTTGTTAAAGGCAATCATGCTGCACTATTTTTTGTTTTCATTATAACACTCACGACAAAGGGGTTCGTATTCGCTTTTTTCACCCAATACCACCAGTTTTTCATCCAGGCTTAAGCGGTGGGAAAAATTGGCCAGGCTTCCGCAACGCATACAAATGGCGTGCGTTTTGGTCACAAATTCAGCAACGGCCATTAGTTGAGGCATGGGTCCAAAGGGTTTTCCCTGAAAATCCATGTCGAGCCCGGCTACGATGACCCGGATACCCATGTTGGCCAGTTTGTTGCAAACTTCCACCAGGGCCGGCTCAAAAAACTGGGCTTCATCAATCCCTACCACATCCACATCGCCGGTAAGCAGGAGAATGTTGGAAGCTGTATCAACAGGGGTGGACCGTATCGCATTCTCATTGTGCGATACTACCTCATCGACCGAGTATCGTACGTCAATGACCGGTTTAAAAATTTCCACACGCTGGTTGGCAATTTTGGCCCGCTTCAGCCGCCGGATCAACTCCTCGGTTTTCCCTGAAAACATGGAACCGCAAACTACTTCGATCCATCCTTTCCGGGGGCGCCCGCTTAAATCTTTTTCAAGAAACATCTGATCGGTTTAACACAAAAAAAGTAAATTTACAATTCATTGAATGATTCTCCGTTTGTACTTTTGAACAGGGAGAAAATTAAAACTTTGAATATACTACATATTATTAAAAATTGAGACAAAGGAAGTTTTTTCCAGTCGCAAATCATAACAAAATTATGGACAACAGCATCGTATTGGCGCTCATCAGAAAAGACCTTGACGAATTGCATACTTTAGTGGAAGCCCTTGAAAAAGAAGCAGCTCCCAATCAGTTACTCATTGATATCAGCGTGGCCAAAGCCCAAACGCTTTTCAAAGAATTTTCATTGTTACAGGGCAGTATACCTGATCAAACAGTGCTTTCAAGCCCTGAAGCACAATGGCCTGCCGACACTGCAACTCCGGAAGAAAAACCTGAAGTGCAAAAGGAAGTGGATGAAGCAAGCGAGAAACAGCTTGCCGAGGCAACTGTTCAGGAATTGAAGGTTGATCATGCCGAAAAAGACCCGATAGTAGCAGCAGTTGAAGATTTTGTGGAAACACCAATGGCGGAAGCTGTTCAGGAGCAAATGGCTGAATCAGTGGCTCCTCAACCTCAACCTCAGCCTCAATCTCAACCTGAACCTGAACCTGAACCTCAGCCTCAACCTGAGCCTTTCGCAGAAAATACTACATCCTCGAAAAAAGTGCTGGGGGAGCGTTTTACCCGCGAAGCATCACTGAACGATCGGCTGGGACAAGGTGCTTCATCGGAGCCGCGTATCAAGGGGAAACCAATCACCAGTCTGAAGAAAGCTATCGGGCTGAACGATAAATTCATGTTTACCCGTGAACTGTTTGGCAACGATCACAGCAAGTTTGAATTATCGGTGGATGAGCTTGACCGTTGTGCCAGCCTCATGGATGCCATTGCTTACATGGAACAAAATTTTCAATGGACTAAAAACGCAACCAGCCTGAAATTTATCGAGCTGGTGAAAATGCGCTTCGACCAGTAACAACATACCATCATGGGAAAACTCTACCTGGTACCTACACCCATTGGCAATCTCGAAGATATGACCTTCAGGGCTGTGCGGATTTTGAAAGAAGTTGATGTGATCCTTGCCGAAGACACCCGAACTTCGTCAAAACTACTGCATCATTTTGACATTGACACCCGCTTGCAAAGCCATCATCAGTTCAACGAGCATAAAACATCTGATCACATTGCCGACCGAATTGCCGGGGGCGAAAACATTGCCTTGATTTCTGACGCTGGCACTCCCGGTATTTCCGATCCGGGCTTTCTGCTGGTGCGTACCTGTCTCGAAAAAGGAATTGAAGTGGAAACATTGCCAGGTGCCACAGCCTTTGTGCCGGCCCTGGTCAACTCGGGCCTGCCTTGCGATAAGTTTTGTTTTGAAGGATTTCTTCCCCAGAAAAAAGGCCGTCAGAAACGGATCAACGAGCTTGCAAGCGAGAACCGAACCCTGATTTTTTACGAATCGCCATACCGACTGGTGAAATTGCTCGAACAGCTACAAGAAAGCTGGGGCGGTGAGCGGCTGATCAGCGTCAGCAGGGAATTGTCAAAGATTTTTGAGGAAAACGTGCGGGGAACCATCAGCGAAGTTCTGGCACATTTTAAAGACAAAACGGTGAAGGGCGAAATTGTGGTGGTGGTGGAAGGACTGGGCCGGAACCGTAAAAATGAAGCGGAAGAAGAAGGACACTTCTCTTTTGAGGAGTGATCATCTGAAAATCAATTTCCCTTGCTTTTTGATTTCCTGATCGAGTGCCCGGGCTTTCCCTCCCGTAATTTCATTGAGCAAGGCCCAAAAACCTTCTCCGTGGTTCATGTGCCGGGTATGTGCCAGTTCATGTAAAATGATGTAATCGATCAGTTCATCGGGTAAACGCATCAGTTGTACATTCATATTGATGTTTTTGGCTGATGAACAACTTCCCCATTTACTTTTCAGGTTTTTAATGCTCACTCCAGAAAAGCTGAAGTGATGCTTGTCGGCCAGTTCTTTCACCCTTAGTGGCAGATATAGCTTTGCTTCCTTGCGACAGACTTCGGCAATAATCTTTCGAACGAATAGTTGAATCCCTTCCTCACGGTGATCGACGTTTTCAGGTATGGTCAACACGGCTTTGCCATCCTTGATGCCGGCTTGTAACTTGTCATTCACTGAGCTGACCAGCTGAATTTGGTGATGTTTGGTGGTGATTACATCGCCGGGTGCATAAAAATGAACCTGCTCCTGCCGCTTTTCCTGTTGGGTTTTGATCCACTGCTGGTTCTTGCCCACAAAATCGATCACTTCTTTGTTTGTTGCAAACCAAGGGCAATTCACACTGACGGTACCGTCGGGCTTCACCCGCATGGACAGTCGAGAGGAACCTTTGCGCCGGGTTACCCTCACCGGGCCAATGGTGTCGATATGGATGGTTTTGGTGGTCAAGCTTGTGTATTAATTCGACAATTCAATAATATGTTGATTGGACGATTTGAAGATGTGGCAATTTGAAAATTTGAAGATGAATAGTTGATTAACATGTCTTTCATTTTTTTGGTCTTAACAACTCAAATCTGATTCTATTCACAGTTTACTCATTCCTTTCATGTCTTTCAGTGAATCAAACTCACAACAGACATCTGACGATCACCGCCTCGGCAGGCTCGGCGACCGGCTTTGGGTGAGGTTGTACAATGGTCTCGACAAGCTCGACCAGACTTTTTAACCAGCAAAAGTAAACAGACAATCCAGCATCTAACAACTATTTGTTTAATTCTGGTAGTCTTGATACTTGTAACTTGATACTTAATATCAAAATAAGGTCTTTCAATTTTTACGTCCCTGTATTCACCCTTCAATTGCCGAATCGCCGAATTATCAAATCTTCAAATCTTCAAATTGTCACAT
>JAFGVJ010000215.1 GCA_016938055.1 Prolixibacteraceae bacterium | reverse complement strand
TTTTACAGGCAGTGCCACCGAGTCGAACAACCTGGCCTTGCGGGGCATTGCCCTGGCCAACGCCGACAAAGGCAGGCACCTTATCACCTCGGCCATAGAACACCCGGCCATCATTGAAGTGTGTAAGCATCTTGCTTCCCAGGGTTGGGACATCACTTACCTGCCGGTTGATCGTTTTGGAACAATGAACCCTGTTGATGTTGAAAAGGCCATCCGGAAAGATACGGTACTGATTACCATTATGCACGCCAACAACGAAGTGGGAACCATTCAGCCCATCGAAATGATTGGGAAAATTGCCCGCGAACATCAAATACTATTTCACACCGATGCCGCGCAATCGCTTGGGAAAATTAAAGTAGATGTACAACAACTTGGCGTTGACTTGCTCACCATTGCCGGTCATAAAATCTATGCCCCCAAAGGCATTGGGGCTTTGTACATCAAGCAGGGCACAAAAATCGAAAACATCCTGTACGGGGCAGGCCAGGAGCGGGGCATCCGCCCGGGAACCGAAAATGTGCCCTACATTGTTGGACTTGGCAAAGCCTGTGAATTGGCGCAACAAAACCTTTCGTCCAATAGCAAACACCTTTCAACGCTCCGGGATAAACTGCTTAGTGGTTTGCAGGAAAAATTAGGAACGACTGTAAAAACTAACGCCGACCTGAACAATTGTTTGCCCAATACTTTAAGTGTGGCTTTTGAAGGGATAGAAGCACACACCCTTGCTTCAATCATTGAGAAAGAAATCTATATCTCAACAGGATCGGCCTGCCATGCCGGTTCCATCGAACTATCACCGGTGTTAAAAGCCATGAATACCAACCGGATGACCGCCGCCAGCACGGTCCGCATTTCGGTTGGTAAGCCAACAAGCGATGAGGAGATCAACAAGGCCATTGAAATCATCGCAAATGCAGTCAATCAATAAAAAAAAAACAAATGGAAAAGATCTTAATTATTTTCAATCGTGAACCCTACGATCAGACCGATGTAACCTGGAACGGGCTCCGTTTGGCCGATACCCTTCGGAAAAAGGGACATGAAGTTCGTATTTTCCTGATGAACGACTCAGTGGATTTGGCCCGCGACGTGTGTAAACCACCTGTAGGTTACGATCAGGACTTGTCGCAAATGTTGCGCGATTTGATTGCCAATGGTGTTCGCGTTGAAGTTTGCGGAACTTGTATGGCCCGTTGCGGTATTTACAAAAACCATCCCTATTTCGAAGGAGCCAACAAATCGACCATGAGCTTTTTAGCCGATTGGGTGGTGGATAGCGATAAAGTTTTAACTTTCTAAATAAAAGATCCATTCGTTCAGTTTGCCTTTAAACAGGTCGTCTGGTTCAGAAAGAATGAGCATACATCTTACGGCTTACAATAAGTTGATTTGTTATCTTTAATCAGAAATATGGAAAACAAACAAATCGATACAAAGAACAAACTGGACGAAGGGTTAACTCCCATTCAATTTCGGGAGCAACATTTTCAATAATACCATTTTAAGCGGCATTCTTACCATGCGCGATGTAGGTTAATGCTGTAATTTTGACGCAAAATTGAAATGCATCATGGAAATCATCATCATTGTCATAGCAGCCTTTTTCACGGCAGTACTCACCTTCTTTTCAGGTTTCGGGCTGGGAACCATACTGGCCCCTGTGTTTGCCATCTTTTTCCCCATCGACATTGCCATTGCACTGACCGGGGTTGTCCATTTTAGCAACAACCTGTTTAAGATTGCACTGGTAGGAAAAAATACCGACAAGGTCGTTTTATTACGATTCGGTATTCCGGCAATTCTGGCCTCTTTTTTAGGAGCCTGGTTGCTGCTGAAAATCACGGTTTTGCCAGGTTGGTTTGAATACAGCTTATGGGGTAAGACCTTTGAAGTAACTCCAGTAAAATTCATCATCGCCTTGTTGCTGATCACTTTTTCAGTTCTCGAGATTTTGCCTTCGTTTCAAAGAGTGCAATTCGGAAGAAATAAGCTGGTGTTGGGGGGTGTATTGAGTGGCTTTTTCGGTGGATTAACAGGAATACAGGGGGCTATCCGAAGCGCTTTCCTGATTAAAAGCGGTTTGAACAAGGAGGCTTACATTGCCACTGGCGTGATGATAGCCTGCCTGGTTGATTTCACCCGTTTATCGGTGTATGCTTCGCGCTTTACCGCAGCCAACTTGCACGAAAACCTTAGCTTGCTGATTTCAGCCACCTTAGCTGCCATTGCTGGTGCCTATTTCGGCAAAAAGTTACTGAAAAAAGTTACCCTGCGCAGCATTCAACTGGTTGTGGCAGTAATGCTTATGCTCATATCCTTAGCGTTAGGCGCAGGAATCATTTAGCATGATAAGCAACAGCACGATGAAAAATATCTGAATTATTAAGATCTTGATTTACAGAATAAGAAATCTGTTTGTGTTGGTAGCTGTAGTTTGTTTTTGCATATGCTTTGCTTACAAAAAAACCTCTCTGCCAGGCAGAAAGGTTTAAGTTTGTTTGTCGGGGTGACAGGAATATCATCACCACCTGCAAATATTTATGAGTCAATGTTTTATTCAAACAACTTTTAGCTGGTTCACCGTTTGGTTCTCATTTATTTTGATCTCGTTTGAGTGTGTTTAGCGAACCTTAATTATTTACAAATGTATGAAATGTTGTTTCATTCTTCGTCAAACAGCATCAAATTATTTCAAATTGTATGGGAATTGGCTGGCATGTTTTGAATCAATCTGAAGGGCTTCCCTTGTTAATCGACCATGTACTGCCGGACCAGATCGGGCTTGATCCCGGTATAAGTGGAAAAATCATCGATGGTTACATACTGGTGGCTTTGTTTACCCTGTTCCATCCTGATTTTTTGCAGCAATCTTCGGCCTGAACGCTCGCTTTTTCCGGTGATCCGTTGTACATCCTTGGGATATATGCAACTACGTTTTAAGATCATCTTTCATACACTATCCATGCTTTATCTATACTTAAGCAATACTGTAAGCATGTTAATTGTATGATAAAAATACGGACAATTCCGGACATTTCAACGTCATTGACCAAATGCGGAATGTTGTTTTTGCTCTTCTTATAAAGCAAGGCTAATTTGGTGTAAATCAAAATTTTTTAGTGATGGCAAAACAATCTGGAATTATCAAATTGGAAGGGACTATCGGGGATATTTCCTTCTACAAGTCGAAAGACGGCTACCTTGCCCGGGGGAAGGGTGGCGTGGACAAAAACCGCATAGAAAATGACCCGGCATTTCAGCGGACACGTGAAAATGGGAGTGAGTTCGGGAGGGCCGGCAGTGCCGGTCGTACCTTGAGAAACGCGTTCAGGCCTTTGTTGGTCAAAACATCTGACAGCCGGTTGACCGCCAGGTTGACCCAGCTGATGGTGAAGGTGATCAAGGCCGATGAGAGCAACGCCCGGGGCGAAAGGAATGTTCTTGATGGTGAGCTTGAGTTACTGAACGGCTTTGAATTCAACAAAAGCGCTTCGCTCCATGCAACGCTCTATGCACCTTACAGTGCAAGTATTGACAGGACTACCGGCATTGCCGAGGTTGAGGTACCTGCCTTCGTACCCAAAGACAATGTGATTGCACCTCAGGGCGCTACTCACTTCAAATTTGTATCGGCTGCTGCTGAGATTGATTTTGAGAATGGCACTTTCTTAATGGCAAGTACTGCTAGTGCTGAGATTGCGATTGGTACAAGCGCTGTGGCGCCCAGCACGCTGAGCAACCCTCTGACAGCTGCCAGCACCAAACCAATGTTTTTGGTGTTTGGTCTGGAGTTCTATCAACTCGTGAACGGGGAGTTTTACCCCTTGAACAGTGGGTCGTTCAATGCCCTGGCCATTGTAGTCGTTGACGGTTCGGTAGCTG
>JAFGVJ010000030.1 GCA_016938055.1 Prolixibacteraceae bacterium | reverse complement strand
GTGTTCCTTGAGCTTGCCGAAAGGGATTTAGGGGTGTAAGTGTTTCACCAGTTCAATTTGCTGTTCTTGCAATCCTTCGACAAAAAGCCCTGCCATGGCCATGGCCCCCTTTTCAGAGAAATGGGTATTGTCGATCTTTCCTTCTGGAAATTTCTCGTATAGACCTGGTGGAATTTGAAGGAAGAGCGGGAGTGATCCTTCTTCCCCCAGATCGGCTACCAGCTGATAGCTATTGGCATGCATATCAATTAAGGGAACCTTGAGCTGTTTGGCCACTTCGCGCACGATGCCGGGATACACGCCATGCAAATCGACCAGTTGGCCTTCTTTAAAATTCCTGCGCACAATGGGTGTGCACAAGATGGGATGGGCCCCTTTTGATCGGGCATCGCGTACAAACTTTGTAAGATTGTAACGATACTCTTCGGGCACGGCATGCCGCCCGATTTTACTTTCACCGGCATCGTTGTGACCAAACTGGATCACGATATAATCGCCTTCTTTCAATTGACTCATGACGGTATCCCAGCGGCTTTCGTAAATGAAAGAGCGGGTGCTGCGGCCATTCATGGCATGGTTGTCGATCACAAGGCTTGAATCGAAAAAAACGGGCAACAATTGGCCCCAACCTCTTTCGGGATAAGTAAGGTCGGCCTTGTTGGCCATGGTAGAATCACCAATCATGTACAGAACCGGGTTGCTTTTTTCACAAGCTGCCAGCGCGATGAGGATCAGCAGCCAATTGAAGGTTTTTCTAATCATAGCAGGTATGTTTGTTAAAAGTCATCAGTCAGTAGTCATCAGTCAATAGCAATCCACCCCTAATATAAGGGGTAAAACATCAAGAGTTTAAAGGGATGGAATCCATCTGTTTTGTATCGGTTCAAAAAAACCACGTGTGGTATTCAGTCAAACCACGTGTGATATTCAATCAAACCACGTGTGGTTTTGATGTGAATCACGTGTGGTTTCAGGCATAATCACGTGTGGTTTTAAGCAAAATCACCTTAGGTTAATGCCGCGGACTTATTAAGGCGTAGCAGTTCATCTTCCAGGTACTTTATAAATTCTTCCTTTGTTTTAATGCCCTTGGGTTCCAGTTCCCAGGCCGCACCAAAGTACCAAACGGCCATGTTGTTTTCGGTTTTTAACACCAGTACATGGTTTTTTTTGTCGGCAGTGAGGCTAATGATGTTGCTGGTTTTGGCAAAAACACAAAGACCAAGCTTGTTGTTGTTCAGGCTTTGCTGACCCCAGGTGGCCAGACAGGTCCAGTTTCCGTGCTGCAATTCAATTTTTTCAGCTTTTTGATCGATGTAAATGCCGGTACAAACATTTTCGGGGGCAGCATCGAAAACCAGCATTTGTTTAGTCAAGCGCGAATTGGCGTCGATGGACAGGTACGATTGCATGTTGGTTTTAAAGGCTGCGGTTTGCCAACCGTAATAATTGGTTTGAATCATTGCCCGAAGTCCGCCATTCGACAGGATCTCACAAGTCACACTGTCTGTCTCGGCCACCCTTTCGATGGCTTGGCCATTCCACCAGGCAATGGTTCCTACGCCCAGGGTACTGCCTACCTTTAGCACGTCCATGCCCCAGGGCTGCATCTCATGGTACGAATCGTAGCCATCCTGGCCTACGCCATCGAGAATCATCTCGTTGGTAGTTTTTCCAAATACATCCACGGCATTGCGCCAGTCGAGATAAAAACGGTAGCCCACCAGGTTGGATTCCCAGCCCGGACCTTCGTATTTGATGTAAAACGAATGGTCGGTACATTCGTCGGGGACACGTACGCTGTTCACTTCAACAAAATCGCCTCCTCCCACATATTTGCTGTCGACGAATTGACCGCCGGTTTTGTGCCACAACTCAGCATGGGTCAATGGGGCATAAGCTGCCGGGACTCTTCCCGTAAAGATTTTTACGCGGCTCTTTTTGGATGCTTTGGGAAGAAACAGCAGGCTGTGGTTCCCGTTTTCGGGACTGATAATGACCTGAGCCGGAATTTCGCTGTTGTTCTGAGTAACTGCAAAAGGTTCTGTGATGCAATGTTTTAAAAGTTCGTTTTGGGCAATGTTTTCAATTTCAATTGTTTGCTCATTGTTGTTCTCCAAAACCAAGGTGAAAAGTTTTGTTTGGCTCTGGCAGCTCAACAAAAGCAAGAGCACTAGGGCAACTGGTAAATTTTTCATGGTGCAGGTTTATTTTGATTTTTCACATAAACTATTGAGATAAATTTCCAGATGGGTCAGTTGCTGATCGGGTTGAAAATGATTTCCATCGGCCGGGTTGTTTGGATTGAGTTGCTTCATCACTTCCCATTGATCGGGCATACCATCGGCATCGGCATCTGGTGGAACTGTGCCTTGCTTTAATTCGGGCCAGCCCATGGTTTGCTCCTGCGTATCGATGATGCCCTTGTTTCCAAAGGTGAAGCTTCGCTCGCGAACTTCCTTTACAATGCGCTGGTCAACAGGATCGCGGTAAAGTGAGGCTCCTGCCGATTCGAGTACTTTTTCGTAAGCCAGAGCAGGATCTTCAGCCAGCAGGCCGGGCGCAAATACCGGTTCGTTGGAAAAATAGTGATCAATTGAATCGTCGGAATACACGGTCAAAAAGTTGTTCGCACTGGCAGCTCTTTCCCCTTCGATGGTGTTTCCCTGAAAGTAAAAGTTACTGTAAGGCTCATAAGGTTCCAGTATTTGTGTTCTTTTCTTTTCGGAAGTGGCCGGGCCGGGTTTGAAGTAGTTCCCGGTAATGTGGTAGTTTCCATCTTCACCTGCATAAATGCACTTTGAACTCCAGTTGTAAACCACATTGTTCACCAGTTCGGCTTTTTCGAGAGCAGGTTCTTTGTGGTAACGGCTTCCGTGGAGGCGGGGATTCCTGCTTTTATGATGGGCCAGCAGGTTGTGGTGGAACGAAGCTTTTTTCCCTCCCCAGATTCCTCCGTAACCATGTGAACCTTTGTGATGAACCGATTTGTTGAGGCTCTCGCTGATGATGCACCATTGCAGGGTGAAGTTGGTATTGTCGTAACACGAACAGGTTTCGTCGGTACTCCAGCTCATGCTGCAATGATCAACAATGACCCTGTCGCTGCGTTTGATGGTGAGGGCATCGGTTTCCTGACCGGCGTTGTCGCCCGGTCGAAAGCGGATGTAGCGAATGATTACGTTGTCGGCTTCAATGTCGATGCCGGCGCCGGCTACACAGATGCCATCGCCGGGAGCCGATTGCCCCGCAATGGTGAGGTTTCCGTGATCGATTTCAATCTGACTTTTCAAAAAAATGGTTCCTGAAACAGTGAACAATACCGTTCGGGGTTCTTCAATTTTATCGAGCGCATGGCGCAGACTGCCAGGGCCGTCGTCGTTTAAATTACTAACATACAC
>JAFGVJ010000214.1 GCA_016938055.1 Prolixibacteraceae bacterium | reverse complement strand
TTGATTGGGTTTCATGAACCAAAATTACGGTAAATGCCCGATCAGAAAAATAAACCCGCTACTTTCGATACCAAAAAGGAGAGAAGCCAGGCCAGGGTAGTGGCATAGGTAATGTTGAACAGGGCCCATTTCCATTTTCCTGTTTCTTTACGGATGGCCGCAATTACGGCAATACAAGGAATGTAAATCAATACAAATACCAAAAAAGCCAGCGTTGTGGGTTTGCTGTATATTTTTTGTCCGGTCAATTTACCATGCGTATAAGTTTGCTCCTGAATGGCTGACCGCAACGAGAGTTCTGAACCTGACTCATCATCGGCATACAAGACCCCTAGCGTGCTGATCACAATTTCTTTGGCAATGATGCCCGATAATAAACTGACACCAATCTTCCAATCGAAACCAATTGGGCGGATCACCGGTTCAATGAAGCGTCCCATGCGTCCAAGGTAGGAATTGTATTGCTGTTCGTGATGAATGGCTGTAATCAGGTTTGACTGAAGCGCCACGAGGCTGTCGATAGGCTGAATTTCGTGGTGATTCACTTCACACTCCAAATCACCTGCCATTATTTGATTTTCAACAACTATCAGATTGTTTTCCAATACGGCTATTTGCTCGTTGGTCCGCGGAAAATAACTCAGGAACCATACAATAATGGAAGCCCACAAAATAACACCACCCATTTTTTTCAGGTATTCTTTGGCCTTGCTCCACATGTGCCGAATGGTGGAACGCAGCGTTGGAACCCTGTAGGGCGGCAGTTCCATTACAAATGGTGCTTCTTTTGCCCTGAACATGGTTTTTTTCAGGAAAACGGCAGTTAAAATGGATATGACGATTCCCCCAAGGTACATGCTGAAAATGATGGTGCCAGCATTATCGGGGAAAATGGCCCCGGCAATGAGGATGTACACCGGCAAGCGGGCACTGCACGACATAAAGGGGATGATGAGGATGGTGAGCAGACGGTCGCCCCGGTTTTCAAGTGTACGGGTGGACATGATGGCCGGTACGTTGCAGCCAAAACCCATGATGAGCGGGATGAAGGATTTTCCATGCAGCCCGATCAGGTGCATCAGTTTGTCCATGATGAAAGCCACGCGGGCCATGTAGCCGGTGTCTTCCATGAGCGAGATGAAAAAGAACAGGATGACAATGTTGGGTAGAAAAACCAATACACCACCCACACCTCCAAAAATTCCGTCAATCACCAGGTCTTTGACCGGACCTTCCTTGATCAACGAACCGACCAGCTCACCCAACCAACCAACACCTGTTTCGATCCAGTCGGCAGGATATTGTCCCAGGGTGAAAGTTCCATGAAACATGATCCAAAGGAACAGTAAGAAAAAGGGAAAGCCCAGGTATTTGTGGGTAAGCAATTGATCAATCTTTTGAGAAACTGAACGCTGGTCGGGCTGACTTTTTCGTTTCAGTGTTTCTTTTAACGCACCATTTACAAAACCATAACGGGCATTGGTAATCAATGTTTGAGCATTTTCGTGCAGCAAATTTTCGAGATGAGCCCTTTCTTTATCCGCTGTTTTAATGACAGAATCGGCATTTTGCAGATATTGAATGTTTTCCTTGGTATGGCTGTCGTCATCGAGCAGGCGCAAGGCAAAATAGCGCGATGAGAATTCCCTGACATAATTGGATGCTTCCCAGATTTTTTTCTGAATAATGTTGATGGATCTTTCCAGTTCAGGACCATAATTGATGTGAACATGGCGTTGATTGGGATCACGGTTTTCAGCCACTTCAATCACCTTGTTCAGCAAGCGGTCACAACCACGCCGTTTCGAACCAACAGTGGTAACAGCCGGAATACCCGTAATTTTTGAAAATTGATCAACATTGAGCACATCTCCGTTTTTTTCCAGCTCATCGTACATGTTCAGGGCCAACACCACCTGAATGTCCATGTCGATCAGTTGTGTGGTGAGGTAAAGGTTACGTTCCAGGTTGGATGAATCCACCACGTTGACGACCACATCGGGATGCATTTTCAGCAAATGATCACGTACATAAAGTTCATCGGGCGAATTGGGCGAAAGAGAATAAGTACCCGGCAAATCGGTCAGTTCAATGACGTATTGTTGATAGTGGATTTTTGTTTTTTTGGCATCGATGGTGACACCAGAATAATTCCCAACATGTTCCTGTTTCCCTGAAATGGCATTGAAAATAGAAGTTTTTCCGGCATTGGGATTCCCCACCAGGGCAACCTTCAGTTCTTTGATTGGTTTTAAGTCCCGTATGATTTTCTTGTCAAAAGTAAGCGTCCCGTTGTATTGTTGTTGCAATTCACCGGCTTCTTCTTTTTCAACAACTTCAATCAGTGCGGCTTCACTGCGGCGAAGTGAAATGTTGTAGCCCATGATCTGGTATTCAATGGGATCGCGGAAAGGTGCATTTTTAAGTACCAACACCTCTTTCCCGGTGACAAATCCCATTTCTGAAATTCTTCTCCGGAAACTACTTCGCCCGTTTACCCTTTTGATAATGACGCGCTTGCCCGCTTCTGTTTCACTTAATAACAACAACCCTTCATTATTTTTTAGCGACCAAAAATAGTAAACATTTATGCAGGGAAATCACTTATTCAGACTTTTTATAAATAAGCAGTGAAAAATCATAAGATGTTATGATTTTCGAAAAACATGGGCTATAAAAGGCGAGGGGCAGCTGCTTCCCACCCCGTAAAGGCCAATACACGAACTGGGCTTTCAGCCTTATCTACTACAACTTTTCCAAAGTTCAAAAACTTTGGAAAAGGTAAATTCGGGGCAGTTGTTTAAACTTTTCCAAAGTTCAAAACTTTGGAAAAGGTAAACGTAAAACTTTTAAATAAAAACTCCCACCGAAGCGGGAGTATAGGTTTTAAACCTTCGGCATATAGCCTTATTGTGATAAGATGCAAAATTCAATTTTGATGTGTTTGTGCTTACGAAGATAAAAAAATTATTGTAAAGTTCAACTTTTTTAAAATAAATGTGTAATTTGTTCAGCGTAAACTATTTTCCATGTAACAACTTTTCCAAAGTATCAAAACTTTGGAATTGGTTAAGGAAAAAAACCATTACTGTCCCATTAAAATCTAAAAAAGTTCTTTGAAAAGTTTGAAATTTAATTGGTTGTAGATGTTTTTCGATTAAACGGATTTGAATTTTCATTTTTGCAATCCTAATCAGGATCGCAAATGCATAAAGATAAATTC
>JAFGVJ010000213.1 GCA_016938055.1 Prolixibacteraceae bacterium | reverse complement strand
GATGTGGCGTTGCCCGAAGGAAATCAGTGGTTTGATTTCTGGAGCGGAAAAACATACGAGGGAGGAAGTGCGCTGAAAATGCCTGTAGGTCTCTATCATATTCCGGTATTTGTCAAACAGGGCTCCATTATTCCCCTGAGCACTTTTACCGAAAATGCCCTTGACAGCCTCAATGCCCCGCTCGAAATCAGGATCTATGGCGGTGCCGATGCTTCATTTGTCCTTTACGAAGATGAAAACGATGGCAAAGCCTACCAGCAGGGAGTTTTCTCAACAATCACTTTTTCGTATACCGAAAAGAACAAAACCCTCTCCATAGGCTCACCCGAAGGTACTTATCCGGGGATGCCCCTTCAGCGAGAATTCAGGTTGGTGTTGGTTTCCGAAAGCAATGGTATAGGGACCAGCTACAGTGAACAGGCTCAAAGTGTGAGCTACACGGGGAAAAAAGCGAAGGTAAAGTTTGAATAAGTTTCAGAATCACAGGTACCTGATTGAAGGCGTTGGAAGACTATCGAAAACGATTGGACGACAAAGCAAGCAAGTGACGTTTCATAAACGTCAACCAGGAGAAGTCATGCAGTTTTTAACCTGTCAGCCATTGGTCTTCCTATAGCTAGCCCGAAACTTCCACCTCAATGTTCAGTTCACTTTTCACCCTGGCTGCAATCTGTTTCAGTTCGGGCAGTGAAATTTTTTGGAGGGTGTCCAGGGGAGTATCGCGGGCAATGGTATAAATCATGACCCTTCCCGGATGAATTTTTTGCAGTAGTTTCATCCAGGCCGCTATTTCATCGGGAGTGGTATTGTCAAAAGGTTTTCCCTGAAACGATCCCCTTAAAAACATGGTTTGAATCACCAGTTGTCCCTTGAAGGCGATCAGTTGATCAACCAGTGTGTCTAGGTTGAAGAGTCCCACGGGCTGATTCATCAGGGCAATGGTTTCGGGAATGGCAGCATCGAGTTTCAGAATGTTGTCATCCACCTTTTTCAGGGCAGCCACCACCGGAGCCTTGAACAACATGGTGGAATTCGACAACACTGCAATCCGGGCTTTTGGAGCCCACAAATCGCGTAAGTTCAAAGTGTCATCAATGATACCGGCAAAATTGGGGTGCATGGTAGGCTCACCATTTCCTGCAAAAGTAATCACATCGGGAAGCTGGTTTGCATGAGCCATGGCCTTCAGTTTAGCTTCCAGCAAAGTTTTGACTTCCTCCCTCGCAGGAAGAACTGCTTTCACTTTACGGGGATCGGGGTTCCATCCGCATTCACAGTAAATACAGTCGAAAGAGCATAGCTTGCTGGTATTGGGCAACAAGTTGATGCCCAGCGAAACACCCAGCCTACGACTGATTACCGGTCCGAATATCGTTTGGTCAAATAAAAAAGTAGCCATTGTGTGAATAAAATAATCGATTTTGATGCCCTTGCCGGCAGCATCACTTGACTTTCAGATCAAGGGAAGGAACCTTCAAAGTATCTGTTTGAATCAACAATTCTTCCCGGGCGTTTTCTTCTTCCATCAGGATGCTGATCCGGTCGAGCACATCGGTATAAATTTTCTTGTATTCCCGCTGATGCCGTGAATAATACAGCGCGGTGGTGAGCATATCCTCACTGGTCACACCATGCTTCTCCAGCACCGAAAGGTATAGCGATGAAGATTCCAGCGAATCGATGTTCAATCTCTTCTGATCCATTACCAGACCTTCGGCAATGTGAACATCCACCAGAACCGCCACATAACGATCGCGTTGGATGGCATCGCGTGGCACCGGATCGCGACGGCAGGAGATGAACAGCGTCAATAACAGTATAAGAACAATTTGCTTCATATTTTAAGCTTGGTTCCCAAACAGCTTCCGGAGCATGTCAGGGACATTTTTTACAGGTGTTACTTTAATTTTGTAATGCTTTGCATCGAGGCCCTTGTTGGCAAAAGGAATGTAAATCTCCCTGAAACCCAGCTTCTCAGCCTCACCAATGCGCTGTTCAAGACGGCTTACCGGTCGCACTTCGCCGGTAAGGCCAACTTCACCTGCAAAGCAAACAGGGAAGGGAACAGGATGATCGAAGTTCGACGAAAGGATGGCAACAATCACCGCCAGGTCCGAAGCCGGATCAATCACTCTGATCCCTCCGGCAATGTTCAGGAAAACATCTTTCACAATGAGTTTGAAACCAGCCCGCTTTTCGAGAACAGCCAGCAACATGTTCAGCCTTCGCAGGTCGAAACCAGTGGCCGACCGTTGCGGATTTCCATATGCCGCTGAACTTACCAGGGCCTGTACTTCGATCAGGAAAGGGCGTACCCCTTCGATGGCCGCTGCTACAGCTGTACCGCTGAGTCCCTGATGTTCGGTACCAATGAGCAATTCCGAAGGATTCTCCACCTGGCGCAAGCCATCGTGCCGCATTTCATAAATCCCCATTTCGCTGGTCGATCCAAAGCGGTTTTTGCTGGAGCGCAAAATCCGGTACATGTAATTGCGGTCGCCCTCGAACTGCAGTACGGTATCCACCACATGTTCCAGCACTTTGGGCCCGGCAATGCTCCCTTCTTTGTTGATATGCCCGATGAGGATCACTGGAACACCCATTCCCTTGGCTTTTTTCATGATCCCGGCCGTACACTCCCTGATTTGCGAAACACTTCCGGCACTCGATTCAATCAGTTCGGTATTCACTGTTTGTATAGAGTCAATCACCAGTACTTCGGGCTTTACCTGATCCATTTGAACCAGGATGTTTTCCAGTAAGGTTTCACACAAAAACAGGCAACTGTCGTTGTGCCCTGCCAGTCGGGTTGAGCGGAGTTTAATTTGTTCCAGACTTTCCTCTCCCGAAATATACAGGACCAGTTTATTCTGAATATTTAACGCCACCTGAAGTGCAAGTGTCGATTTACCAATGCCGGGTTCACCCCCCAGCAACACAATGGATCCGGGAACAAAACCACCTCCCAGCACCCGGTCAAGTTCAAGGTTTGAAGTGGAAAAACGTTGCATTTTCCCCGTTTCAATTTCGGAGAGCTTTTGCGGACGTTCCAGGTTACGGATAGAGAGTGTTGCCGTTGTAGATTTTTTTCCGGTCACTTCCAGTTCTTCCACCATGGTGTTCCATTCACCACACGAAGCACACTGTCCGGACCACTTGGGCGCCGTTGTTCCGCACTGCTGACAAACATAGATGGTTCTGGTTTTAGGCATGATCCAAAGATACAAGATCGGGGCGAAGAATTCACAAAACGATGGGAACAAACAACATTTACCCCTCCAAAAAAAAATCTAAACAGGCAAAAAGGGGCGGTCATTAATAAGTCATCAGTCATTGAGTCATCAGTCATTGAGTCAAAGGGATGGAGCAGATTTAATAACTGCTTGATATTTGCCTCCTCACTTAGCATACCCGTTCCAAAGTTTCTGCTACCAGATTCAGCGAAATATTTCGAAAATCCTTACTTTAGCCGGAAAGATCGTCTGCCATGAAAGCTAGTCGTTTGTTACTGATCCTTCTTTTTTATTGCCCGCCAGGTTTGTTTGCATTTGCCACACAAACTTCACCAGCCGATACGCTGCTGCCCGCCCAAAGCACTCAGATGATGGATGAATTGCTGGTGATTGAAGACATGAGTCCCGAACTGAGTCTGGAAGGCCGTAAACCACTGCTCATGATCCATGGCTGGAGCTTCGAAGGGCGTCCTGCCCCACCCGGAGGTGGCTATTGGGACAATTTCAGAAACGATCTGTTGAGCGACCCCGTATTTCGGGCCAATTTCAAACCTTACTACGTAAAATACTGGTCGAACGAGGTTACTGTGCAGGAAATTGCAGCAGCTCTGCGCAATAAGGTGGAGGAAGCCGGCCTGCATGAACAGAAAATTGTGATCATGGGCCACAGCATGGGCGGATTGGTTTCCCGTTCGTATATGAATGAACAAACTTTTACCAAAGGGGCACTCAAAAACAAACGCTGCGGCGATCAGGTGGATTTACTCATCACCCTGGGTACGCCCCACCACGGATCACCCATGGCCAACGGGCCGGCCCGCAATGCCAAAGTGAGCGTTTTCCTGCAAATGACCATGAATACTGTTGAAAGTTTTGTTTTCAAAGAAACCAAATACAACCAGGTGAACCGTAGCGACCTGCGCTGGGATAATTACGACAATCTGCTCGATTACCAGACTTATGCCGACGAACGGAATAGCTGGCTCGAAAACCTCAATCAAAATACCCGCTACGACCAAAGAACCGTGTGTTATTCAGGGTCTGTGACCGGTGAGTTCATCATTCCCGAAAACGGCAACATTGATGAACAGTACCGACTTGGAGCCTGGTTCATGCAGCAGGGTTTCAATTTTACCAACGATGGTATTGTTCCAGTTCAGAGCGCTCAGTTCGAAGGCCACCAGATGAAAGCAATCAGGCACTTCAACAGTTACAACCATGCCGACATCATCAGGGGTAAAAGCAATCCCTCAGAATTGTTTAATCCCTTTAAAAATGACCTGATCAAAGCACTTCCCTTGAAACTCACCTGGCCCAATGGGACTGCTTACGTAAAACATTCACAAATCCGAAACATCGAATGGCAAAGTTCAGATGTAGTGGGCAGTGTAAACCTCTACCTTTCAACCGACAACGGTCTCACTTTTAGCCCCATTGCCACCAATGTTGATGCAGCAGCTGGAAAATACAGCTGGAAAGTCCCCGATATCAACGCCTCGCTTTGCATGATCAAAATTGAAAATGCCGCTTTCCCAGAGGAATTTATGGTATCGGCTGCGTTTACCATCTTCCACAACCTCATCAGCATCAGCTCGCCCTCGGCCAACGAGTATTTTGTGCGTTACCGCGACAATACCATCCACTGGACCCACGAAGGTCTGGGTAACAAGGTAAAAATTACCTACGTTGATGCAGCAAATGGCATCAATAAAGTATTGGCACTGGAAACCGAAACCCAAAAGGGCACCAACAGCTTCAACTGGCCTGCCGACGAAAGCCTGCCTCCGGGAAGCCAGGGACAGGTTCAGATCCAGCTCTTGGAACTTCAGCAAAATTATGGCGACTCCGAAACTTATATTTTCAGTTCCCAACCCTTCCATTTGTTGGGCGATCCATCCATTAGCCTGCTAACTCCCGAGTCTTCGCCCCTTGATTATTTCGGGCTCAGCGGTGAACAACTGGTCATCGGCAATTTTTACTCGGCCAAATGGCTGGCCAAGGGGGAAATTAAATACGTGGAACTTTACCTGTGCGACGAACAAAAGAACATCCTTGCCTCGCTGGCTTACGACAGCAACAGTCCTAAAGCGGAGGTGCTGAAATCCACCCGCTTTTATATTCCGGAGATTTTTGGTAATGCCTTCTACCTGTATGCACGGGCTGGCTTTTCGAAAGATTCCATCACTGCCGAAGCTTTTTCAGAAAGGACTTTCAGGATCAACCGCAAGGTGAACATTGCCAATCCGGCCAATCAGGGTCAGGATGTTTCCATCAGGCCCTGTTTTGAAGTGAACCCGGTTTCAGGGGCAAGCACGTATGTGTTTTTTGTGCACGATGGCACTTCGGAAACAGCTACGCTGCTGTGGCAATATGAAAGCACTGAAACGGCTTTTTGTGTTCCGCCGAAACTCGAGAACGAATTGCAAGCCGGAAAAACTTACCAACTCACAGCGGTTGCTCTTATTGACACCCTGTACTCATTTGCCGATCAGCATACCTTTACCACTGCCGCTACTGCCCCATGGGCTTTCGGCATTCTGCATCCGCAACAGGGCGATTCCACCGAGCTCG